>NZ_CAUJAN010000015.1 GCF_963082495.1 Methanobrevibacter sp. V74 | reverse complement strand
TAGTAAAAATTCAAATCACACAAGTTTTTGAAAGAGACTTAATTTTCTAAATTCGCATATGGAATAATCGTGTAGAACATATGAAAATTAATCTAAGAATGATACTAGATACCATGAACGTTTGATTGCTATGAAATTGTTTTCTAAATGAAATAAACTTTCAGACTTGCAGATATTTCAAAATAACAAAAAAGACGGTATAATTCTTTCAGATGAAACAACACATATAATTGAAGATACAAACTGGAGATTGTAAAAAATTTAGCTGATTGATTTTTTATAATTTTATTTTCATTAAATTATTATATGAAAAATAATGATAAATTCATTTAATATTTCTTTAATTAAATAATATTCTCGTTTTAAGTATTTTGGTAGTGTTATTTTGAAGTATTCTTCGATTTTTATTGTTTGTTTTTGGTATTTGGGAGTTTTGAAAAGTATGTGGTGGTTTTATTGAATTTTTTTGTTGGGTTTTTTAGGAATTTTTGTGTATCTTCATAATTGGTTTGATTGGTTGTCTTTTTTCGAGTTTTTTTTTTGATTTTTCTAAAGGATGGTGTGCGTTTTTTTATGATGTGGAATATGCAGAGTTGATGATTTATGTATATTTTTTTCTATTATTGTGGGACATGCTAAATAACCATCAGTTACTAGTACTTTTTTTGGGTAATCCTTCCAGAAAGTATTTTAAAAAGATTTCTAGGAATTCTTTGTCGAAATCTTCTTGAAGCATTACTTGGTCATTTATTAGTATTTTTTGAAGGTTTTCTTCTTTTTGCGTGATGAATGAATCTGCATATGTTGATTTAGTGATTCATATTCATAATATCCAATTTTGGAATAATATTCATCATAATACTCATCAAAAAAGCTCAAATCATCAAGATGAATGGAATTACTGACATTTAGTTGATCATCATCCAAAAAAAATAGTCTCTTTCAAAAACTTGTGTGATTTGAATTTTTACTA
>NZ_CAUJAN010000014.1 GCF_963082495.1 Methanobrevibacter sp. V74 | reverse complement strand
TAGTAAAAATTCAAATCACACAAGTTTTTGAAAGAGACTGATTTATGTTGAATGCCATCTATTCACATCAACTCTTGGTTTGCTTTTCATTAGCTATTTTTTCATAAGTGCCCGTGAATGCAACTACACAGTCATCATTAAAGATTAGACTATGAACTGAATATAAAAACGTACTGTTCATTAAAAGTTCAAGAATTTAAGACAGGAAAAATGCGGATTTAAAACACAGATAAAAAAATAAGTTTATATAAAATGGAATCTTAGGCCTTCAAAAATCATGATAACAATTGAAGGTTCATTAAATTAACGGAAGCAACATTTCCTTTAATTCAGTAAGTTCTTCAGTTAATGTGTGCCATAACACTTCAAATTCGAAATGTTCATATTGATGGGCTGCGAAATTCCTCATGCCTTTGATTTGCTTCCATGGAATACTGTCATGCTCCTGTTTAAATTCCTCAGACAATCTTCCGACATATTCACCAATTTGAACAATGCACATGCTTGTTGATAACTGAAATGATTGTGATGATTGGAATATCAGATAATTCCTTCATCCAAAAGGCTATCGGCAATGTCGCAGTATTCAATAATTTTTTCAACATATCTGATATCATTGTTTTTCATAAATCAGAACTCCGTCTTTTTTAATTATTGCTAAAAATGATTTATCTTCTATTCCGGTTGATACCACATCAACATGACAGTGTAAAATTTCTTCCAATTCCTGAACAAAACCTATATAATCCAATAAACCTTTAATGTCTCCACGATCAATGAAAAAATCCAAATCACTATCCTCTTTTGCTTCACCACGTGCATAAGAGCCGAATAGACTCATACTATCAACACCATATTCCTGAGCAACAGGTATGGCTTTCTGTTTAATTTCCTCAATAGTATAAATCATGAAAAATCACCTTTAATTTAATAGTTAATTATAATTTTCATTTATTATAAATTCTTTGAAAATGCAACATTCCTAGAAACTTAAGGGTTTTCCAGATGAAATTTTTAATTATTATCATTATTAATAACATTGTTATATCACGTTTAGAGGAGGATTTGGTTTCTTTCAAAAACTTGTGTGATTTGAATTTTTACTA
>NZ_CAUJAN010000013.1 GCF_963082495.1 Methanobrevibacter sp. V74 | reverse complement strand
AAAATAACACGGATGACCTTCAGGAATCAAATTACTCAAGTCCATAGGCACCAACATAGTCTGATTAATAGTATCATCTTTTAAAACCATAAATAAAACAACCATAAATATTAATATTTATAATAAAAGATTGTACTTCATAATATATAAAATTAAAGGAAAAAAATAAGCGAAAAAAAAAATTTTAAAAATTAATGAGAGTCATGTCCCATCCTGCATGATTAAAAAAAACAAATTATACATTGAAAAATTCAGTGGAAGAAGACGAACCATAATGGAACAAGACTTCTACAACCACATATTCCTACTAAACCTACTAATAGGAATAAAAAACGATGCAGAACTAAAAAAATAACAAGAAAACCAAAAAGAAACAGCAAAAACACGCCTACAAATACCACTCCAATATCAACACACTCATCGGAGAAATCAAAGACCAACTACCAAGACTCCTAACAAACAACCAAGACGAAATACAACAAGTAATAAAAGAAATAATGGAAATCGGCTCAAAAGAACTTGTAGCAACGAAAATACTTGCACAAATAAATGCAGAAAGAGATAAAGATAAAAATTGGAATAAAAATTGTAAAACAAGCAAAAGCCAGGGATTTTAAAAATCTGAAAACCTTAACTTGATAGTACTGGAATAAAATAGACTTTGTTGAAATCCTATATTTTACACTTGAAATTTCACATCGACTTTGTTTTTTATGATGTTAAATTCGTGTTTTTCTTGTTTTAGCATATAATTCTTTTTATTTTTTTATACTTGAAATATTACTGAGTATTTTTTAAAAATAAACATTAGTAAGTTATTTATAGTTAAATGTAGAATATATATTATTATGAATCAGAAAAATACACATTCTCCAAGTATACTTAGGTTTTCAGAGCATAAAAGTCTTTTGGATTTTTGCTTTAAAAAGCAGACAAAAAAATTTTTCAAAAAATATAAAAACGCATGTAAAAGTGATATTAAGCATAATGAATTGATAAAATTCATTGAATATTGTTATAGTTATGCTAAAATTGTTTTAAACAAATATTCGTGCAAATATTCTAAGAAATTATACTCTCAACCAGCATTATTCACAATCATTGCTTTAAAGATTTACTTAAAAATAACTTATCGCTAAATAATGGATTTTATATCCTTTTCAGACGCATTAAGAAAATATCTCAAGATTAAAAAGGCTCCAGATTACTCAACAATACAGAAATTCTTTAAAAGAATGCCAACAAACATGTTTGAAAGAATAACAGAACAAATAATTCAACATTTAGAAATTAAACCCACAACACTTGCTCTTGATGGTACAGGATTCACCAATGACTACACAGACAAATATTATGCACAAATAAGGGGCAAAAAACGAAAAAGCTACACAAAATGCCATATTGCAATTGAAGTAGATACAAGAATAATCCTTTACTCACAAGCACTAAAAGGCCCAAAACACGATACAAAATTCGAAATAGCATCAATAAGAAGCTTAAAAAAATATAATATCAAATACATAATAGCAGACAAAGCTTACGATGACAACAAAATAAGAGAATGCATAAACGAAGAAATAAAAGCATCAGACCAAATACCACTCAAATCCAACTTCAAACACGGATGGTACATAAGACTAAGCATAAAAACCTTCGATAAAAAAATATATTCAGGAAGAAACAACGTAGAAAGCGTATTCAGCGTAATTAAAAGAAAATTCTCAGGAACAAACAAAAGCAAAAAAACAAGACAACAAAACAAAGAAACAAGACTCAAAACAGCAGTTTACAACATCGACAGAGTAGTGAAAATTTTAAATTAGGATTTCAACAAGGTCAGTCTCTTTCAAAAACTTGTGTGATTTGAATTTTTACTA
>NZ_CAUJAN010000012.1 GCF_963082495.1 Methanobrevibacter sp. V74 | reverse complement strand
TGAATATTATTAAAGACAAATTTATATAAAACATTTACTATAAGTTTAGATTATAGGGGTTTTAATAATGAAATTAAAAAATATATTTTTTATTAGTATATTTTTAATAATAATTATTTCATTAACAAGTGTTGTTTATGCAACTGATAACCATACAACTAACAATTGTGTTTGTATAAATCCTAAAATTGAAATAAATGAATATTATAATGAAATAACACTAATAGAAAAAAATCAAGAAAATATAAAAAATAAGAATTTAGATAATATCGTAACGAACCAAACTTTTCATGATTACTTTGATGAGAAGGGGTTATTAAAAGAGGATGTAGCATCTGGAGCAACCTTAGACTTTCAGGGAAAATTCATAGCAAATGAAAATGAATCATTTATAATAAATATAACAAAACCAATAAATATAATTTCAACAACCCATGATGCATACATTGATATGAACACGACTGCTGGAAATTATTTTGGAGAATATGTGGGGAATAGTTTTGCTATTCATAATGGGGGTTCTGGAACAAACGTATCTGGAATCAAATTTCATAATACGCAATTATGGTTAGCAAACACAAATTATGTGACTCTAAATAATATTAGTGTCATTGTCGAAAATCAAAGAGTGGGATCTGGTGTTGGTGTTATAGCAATTCGTGAAAATTCAACCTATATCACAGTGAGAAATAGTTATTTTTCAACACAAAATAACGGAGGTTCTAGTTCGTTAGTTCTTTCATGGGCAAATTATTGTACAATAGACAATAATACAATAAGGGGAATTGGATTTGCAGGTAATATACTATATTTAAATCATTATAATGTATTTATTCCAGAGGGGATAAAATTTAACATTTACAATAACATTACAAATAATAGAATTTATGGTACTGATCCACCATCTGGTATTTGCATACCTTTAAAAGTATTTGGATGGTATAATTTAATTGAAAATAATACAGTTGATTATATTGGGGATAGTGGAATTAATTCAGGAATATCTGGAATTGTTAGAAATAATATTTTAACAAGATCCGCTTCCATATGCATTGATGAAAATTCAACTGGATATAATAATAAAATAATTGGTGGAAATCTTATTGTTGATAAAACTGGAACTGCACATAACAATACTGCAAACAAATTAATACTTCAAGGTATCGCATATAACAATATTGTAAATGAATTATATGTTTATGAGGGTATTGCATATAACAATACTATTAATAAAAATGCAACATTAAGTAATGGAACACTTAATAAATGTATAATAAAGAATAATCTTTTACTTGGGTCTATGAATCTCGTTAAAAATTCAACAATTAAAGGCAATATTACAATAAACGAAGAACTGGGAAATAATAATTTAATTTCTAATATTATTTTCGGTTCTATTACATTATATTCATCTTCAAAAAATAGCATTATTAATAATAATATCACTACAACACAAAATTATACAATAATTTTGTTAAGAAATTCTAAAAATAATATAATTAGGGATAATTTATTAATTAGTGCTAATAGTAATTCAGATGCATCAGTTAGCTTTTCTGATAATTCAAATATTGTAACCCATAATTATCCGATTGGAAATAATAGTTTAATTGTACTTAATACCACATTAACCGGAACAAACATAGGAATGTACTACAATGACATACAACAGTATCAAGTAAAATTAACAGATTCCAACAACAAGCCATTACCAAACGAAACAATTAAAATAAAATTCAACGGAAAAACAACAACCTTGCAGACAAACGAAAATGGGGTTGTGGTAATTAATATAGAGCTAAAAAAGATAGGAACACATGAAATCATAGCAAAATATGAAGGAACAATAAAACACAACAAAAGCACAACAACCAATAAAATTCAAATCATAAACCCATTTACAAAAAACATAAACATGAGCATGTACTACCAAGAGAAAATAAACTATAAAATCCAGATAATAGGAAAAAATAACAAACCAATTAAAGCCGACGAGAGAATAATATTCAAAATTAACAAAAAAACAATAAAAACAAAAACAAACAAAAACGGATATGCAACAATAAAACTAACTCTAAAACCTGGAAAATACACAATAACAACAATATACAAAAATTATAAAACAATAAACCAAATAAAAATAAAACCAACCCTAATAACAAAAAACATAATAAAAAAGAAAACAAAAACAATAAAATTCACAGCAAAACTCATAAACACAAAAGGAAAACCACAAACAAACAAAAAAATCAAATTCAAAATCAAAAGAAAAACATACACAGCAAAAACAAACAAAAAAGGATATGCAACAGTAAAAATAACAAACCTAAAAACAGGAAAACACAAAATAACAACAACATACCAAAAACAAAAAACAACCAACAAAATAACAATAAAAAAATAGGAATCTTCAAACCAGTTAATATATATACTAATTAACAACATATATGATCTCATTAACAAATTAAATTTGATTAAATGAAGGTTTGATAATATGGTTAGATTTTCACAAACTCTTGATGATAAACAATCCAAAAATAGAGAAAATCCATATGATGATAAGTATCGTATGCACTCTCAAGAACCTCAGCCAGCACCTAGAACAGTTTACCGTCAACGTGAGGTTACACCAGAACAAGATAATTTCTATACTCATCCTCCAAGAGAAGAGCCAACTGAAATTATTTATGAAAGGCCTCAAATAGAAAGAGAATCTATTCAACGGGATTACTCAAAACCAGAGTTAGATTTTCCAAAAAATCAAAATATTCAGTTTGGTGTTGAATATTCTCCAAACTCAAAACCGCCAGTGATTGGTAAAAACTACACAATTAGGTCAAATTCCATTATTTATAATGATGTAATTATTGGAGATAATTTCAGAACAGGACATAATGTTGTTATCCGTGAAAACACCAATATTGGGGATGATGTTTTAATTGGAACTAATACTGTTATTGAAGGAGATGTGATTATTGGAAATGATGTCAGCATTCAATCTAATGTATATATTCCAACTAACTCTATAATTGAAGATAATGTGTTTATTGGACCTTGTGCTTGTTTTACTAATGATAAATATCCTGTAAGGATTAATTATGAACTTCAAGGACCTAAAGTCAGACGAGGAGCTTCAATAGGGGGCAACACTACATTTTTATCTAATGTTGAAGTTGGAGAAGGTTCTATTGTTGCTGCTGGAGCTATTGTAATTCATTCTGTTCCACCATTTTATTTAGCTATTGGAACACCTGCTCGTATTAAACCACTTCCAGATCACTTAAAAGTTCCTAATAGATTCTAAAGGTTTGGAGATTATACTATGGCTAAATATAAATGTAAAATTTGCGGTTATGTTTTTGATGAAGACGATATTGAAGAAGGATTGAATATTCCTGCCGGAACTAAATTTGATGATTTGCCCTCTTCTTTTAAATGTCCAAAATGTAAAATGCCTAAGGCGATGTTTGAAAAAATTGATTAGTTTTATATATAACTAATTATATATTTACTAGTATTGAAAAATTTTAAGGAGATTGTTATTATGGCAAAATTTAGATGTAAATTATGCGGTTTTGTAACTGATGAGTTTGATGAACTTCCAGCAGATTACAAATGCCCTATGTGCGGTGCAACTGCTGACATGTTTGAAAAAATCGAATAAATATAATTTCACATGACTTATTTTTGCAAAGTTTGTGTTTCGTTTTAGATTAAGACGGATTGCCTAAAA
>NZ_CAUJAN010000011.1 GCF_963082495.1 Methanobrevibacter sp. V74 | reverse complement strand
TAATAAGAAATTATATGCAAAAACTCATTTCAATGAAAAAATTGTTAAATATAAAGGTGTTAAAATGAATGCATTCACCGGTGAGTTTAAAATTTATTATGATATTCCTGATTTTTTTGGATTAGGTAAAGGAGTTTCTCAAGGATTTGGCTGTGTAAAACAGATTATTGATGAGGAATAAATGTTAACAGTTGTTGTTTATGATATAACTGATAATACTTCAAGATCATATTTAATCAAAAAATTACAGTTTTATGGTTTAAAAAGACTTCAGAAATCAGTTTTCATTGGTTATCTTGAAAACATTGAACGTTCAAATCTTGCAAGTGATATTAAAACATTTCTTTCAAATGATAGTGATAGTATTGTAATATTTCCATTATGTGAAAATTGTAAAAAATCAATTTTACTTGAAGGCGATGCTGATATTCCTCATGATAATTTAACATACAGATTTTTATGAGATTAATTATTGATGGTTTTAATAAGTCAATTTCTAAAAGAGATAATCAAATTCTTATAAAGGAGGATGGAACGGAGGTTGATTATTTCTTGCCTAAGGATTTAAAACAAATTATCATTTTAGGAAAGGGTGCAGTGACTTTCGATGCCATATCACTTCTAGCAGAAGCTAATGTCGATTTAATAGCCATTGATTGGAGAGGAAATATAAAATATAGATTAGCGTCAAAAGAACACAATAATGTACAAATAAGAAAACAACAGTATTTTTCTCTAAATGATTCTAGAAGCGGATATTTAGCTAAAAAATTCATCGAATCCAAAATCAAAAATCAAAAAGCAACACTTGGTTCTCTATCAAGATCACGTGGAGGCATTGAATTTTTAGAAACTCAAAAAAGCAAACTGGATAACTTATCTAAAGCTATTAAAGATATTAAAAATAGGCCGTCTGAAAGAATAAGGTCTGAAATTTTCGGTATTGAAGGTTTGGCTTCACAAGAATACTGGCAGGGATTCAGATATATTATTGGTGATGATTTAGATTTCATAAATCGCAGCGGCAGAGGAGCTCCAGACATTGTCAATGCAATGTTGAATTATGCATATGCAATTTTAGCATCAGAAGTTTTAAAATCGCTTCATATGTCTGGTTTAGATCCTTATGCAGGGTTTTTACATTCTGATTCGTATGGTAGAACTAGCTTAGTTTTTGATGTAATGGAAGAGTTTAGACAGCAAATTGTTGATAAAAGTGTTTTGAAACTAATTAATTTAGGACAAATTGAAAAAGATGATTTTGAAATAAAAAATGGTTTTGTATACATTGGCGGGGACTGTCGAAAATTACTCGTCAAATCTATCTTAGATAAATTAAATACAGAAGTTACTTTCAATGGAATTAAAAAATCATACTCAGATTACATTGAAGTCGAATCAAAAAATATTGTGGATTTTTTAATGTATAATAAACAATTTAAAACATTTTATTTAAGATGGTGAAACGTGGGAACCTAACAATTTTTGATGATTTTTCAGTGATGTGCCATATTTTTATTAATTTTTATTTTTTTATTCATGTTCTTTAATTTTATTAAATTTGGATTAATGGATTATTTTTATCAAAATTTTTGATAATTAACTTTATTTTTATTTTTTATTCATGTTTATTTTTTTAAATTATTAAAAAAGTTTTTATATTAAGTGTGCATATCTTTATATAGGAATCATTATTTTATGATTCCCACACAAGGGTTGAAAATTGAGGTCTTCTCAGTATGTAATAGCTTCAAATAAGAAAATTTTTGGGCTATTGCAGAACAGCTTCCAGTAAAACAAGGATTGTGACAAATATACATATTTCCCAATGATATCTATTAATTTCATTGCAGAACAGCTTCCAGTAAAACAAGGATTGTGACGCTTGTAACGAGCCCTAAAATTTTATCAAACATAAAATTGCAGAACAGCTTCCAGTAAAACAAGGATTGTGACACATGGGCTATGTCCATGTCTGGAGTGGTAGTTATATTGCAGAACAGCTTCCAGTAAAACAAGGATTGTGACACCTCAACACCATCTTTAAACATTACTTCTTTATACATTGCAGAACAGCTTCCAGTAAAACAAGGATTGTGACTAATATTTGTTTCTCGAGGACTGGGTTTATATCCTATTGCAGAACAGCTTCCAGTAAAACAAGGATTGTGACACCATCTATGATGGTGAATCTATAATCCACTTTATATTGCAGAACAGCTTCCAGTAAAACAAGGATTGTGACTCTTCTATTTGTTCTTCATTCATTTCTCCAATTCGAATTGCAGAACAGCTTCCAGTAAAACAAGGATTGTGACGGTCCAATACAGAGGCGAACGCCTAGGATGTGTTTGATTGCAGAACAGCTTCCAGTAAAACAAGGATTGTGACGCTCTTAAGACCTCCGTAATTATCTCTTTATTCAAATTGCAGAACAGCTTCCAGTAAAACAAGGATTGTGACCGGATGCATAATTGAATACATCCTCCTCTATTTAGATTGCAGAACAGCTTCCAGTAAAACAAGGATTGTGACTTTATTTTTCGAACCGCCACGTCGCCGTGCGACGTATTGCAGAACAGCTTCCAGTAAAACAAGGATTGTGACCCTTTATTCTTTAAGCCTTCTATAAGAAAATCATTAATTGCAGAACAGCTTCCAGTAAAACAAGGATTGTGACACAGTAACGATAAAAGGCTATATTATCCTTCTTATCATTGCAGAACAGCTTCCAGTAAAACAAGGATTGTGACTTTAAATTCGTTAAAACAGGCTAAATGTATTTTTTTATTGCAGAACAGCTTCCAGTAAAACAAGGATTGTGACATCTATAATCCATTTTTTTCACCTCCTTTTAAATGGATTGCAGAACAGCTTCCAGTAAAACAAGGATTGTGACATGCTTTTTAAGCACCTAGCATAAAACCAACTCCTTATTGCAGAACAGCTTCCAGTAAAACAAGGATTGTGACGCTATTTTTTCAAATAACCTGTAAATTTGACCTTACATTGCAGAACAGCTTCCAGTAAAACAAGGATTGTGACTGGTGAATCTATAATCCATTTTTTTCACCTCCTTTTATTGCAGAACAGCTTCCAGTAAAACAAGGATTGTGACTTTTTTTAAATTACCACTTAAAATCGTCTAATTCAATTGCAGAACAGCTTCCAGTAAAACAAGGATTGTGACGGTCTTTCTCCTTTTCGATGGTGACCTCTACACCAATTGCAGAACAGCTTCCAGTAAAACAAGGATTGTGACTTGACGGAAGCACCGGTAAAAACTTCGGATTATTAAATTGCAGAACAGCTTCCAGTAAAACAAGGATTGTGACTTCGATGGTGACCTCTACACCATCTACAAATTTTAGATTGCAGAACAGCTTCCAGTAAAACAAGGATTGTGACTTGAATTAAAGGCTAAAATAGCCGAATATTACAATTATTGCAGAACAGCTTCCAGTAAAACAAGGATTGTGACTCTTTTTCTGTTTCGATAAGGCTTGCTTGCCTTTTAATTGCAGAACAGCTTCCAGTAAAACAAGGATTGTGACTCCACTCCACACGTGGACATAGCCACGTGTAGATGCATTGCAGAACAGCTTCCAGTAAAACAAGGATTGTGACGGTCTTTTTCCTTTTCGATGGTGACCTCTACACCATATTGCAGAACAGCTTCCAGTAAAACAAGGATTGTGACTATTTCTTATTTAATTCAAATCGGCTGATATAATTGATTGCAGAACAGCTTCCAGTAAAACAAGGATTGTGACCCTTTTAATAGTTTTTTATACTTTTCTCTAATATAATTGCAGAACAGCTTCCAGTAAAACAAGGATTGTGACCTTCTGACCTTCTGACCTTCTGACCTTATTGCAGAACAGCTTCCAGTAAAACAAGGATTGTGACGTGACCTCTACACCATCCTCGAAAAACAATTCTTTGATTGCAGAACAGCTTCCAGTAAAACAAGGATTGTGACCTGTTCCCGATTAGTGATTTGGTGCACTATGAGTGGATTGCAGAACAGCTTCCAGTAAAACAAGGATTGTGACTAGTTATTGTGCTTTTGCCCGTACCACCCTTACCCAATTGCAGAACAGCTTCCAGTAAAACAAGGATTGTGACGTTACCATTAGCATTGTCATATAAAAACTTGTTTTATTGCAGAACAGCTTCCAGTAAAACAAGGATTGTGACTTTTTATTTTTTTCTATATACTTTAAAATATTTTTATTGCAGAACAGCTTCCAGTAAAACAAGGATTGTGACTTGTGGATCTCCCAGATATATTCTTCAGTTATTGAAATTGCAGAACAGCTTCCAGTAAAACAAGGATTGTGACATTAAATTCACTTTGTTTTATAGTTATCTCTTCTAGATTGCAGAACAGCTTCCAGTAAAACAAGGATTGTGACATTTCTTCCTCGGATATTCCATATTTATTTGATTTAATTGCAGAACAGCTTCCAGTAAAACAAGGATTGTGACTGCTTTGTCGAGGATTGAGGATTTGCATGTTTTTAAATTGCAGAACAGCTTCCAGTAAAACAAGGATTGTGACCATAAACTCATCAATACATCCGGAACATCCTTCACAATTGCAGAACAGCTTCCAGTAAAACAAGGATTGTGACCAGTGAAATTTTTAATCAAACCAGTTGCATTTTGAATTGCAGAACAGCTTCCAGTAAAACAAGGATTGTGACTAGTGTTAACGTTGATATCTATGTCTATTTGCTCCAATTGCAGAACAGCTTCCAGTAAAACAAGGATTGTGACAATAACTCATTACTGTTAAAACTTGATGAATTATATTGCAGAACAGCTTCCAGTAAAACAAGGATTGTGACTTATTATAAAATATTTAAATAGTATAACCAACATAAATTGCAGAACAGCTTCCAGTAAAACAAGGATTGTGACGATATGGAGTACACTAGAAAAAACCCGCCATGAAGAATTGCAGAACAGCTTCCAGTAAAACAAGGATTGTGACCCAGTAGTGCTGACGCTGGGAAATATGGTTATAAGATTGCAGAACAGCTTCCAGTAAAACAAGGATTGTGACCATAATAAAACCAATCACATGATTCTTCTACATCATATTGCAGAACAGCTTCCAGTAAAACAAGGATTGTGACTGGTTTTCATGTCCTCCAATGAGGAGGTTTTTTGCATTGCAGAACAGCTTCCAGTAAAACAAGGATTGTGAC
>NZ_CAUJAN010000010.1 GCF_963082495.1 Methanobrevibacter sp. V74 | reverse complement strand
AATAATGGAAAATCACGTTTAAAATTACTTACTAACTTTTTAACTGTAAAAACTATATTATTGTTATTCAAATTCTATCCAGAAAAGGTACATGTAAAAATAGCCTGTTCACAAGAGGATTTATCATAAACTAAAGTCATAAATATCAAAACACCTAAACTTTTTGACAAAACCAAAACATTTAAGTGTCACAAAATACATAAAAATAAATTGTGAGAGGATTTTTGGTTTTGTAGCATTAAATAACTATTTATCTTCTCACATACTTATAATTAACTACTTTTTATAAAAGAATCTTAAAAATAAACAAATTTTCAATGAAAAAATTAATAAAAAAAATAAAAAATTAGAAAAAATTATTTATTGGACAGACTCTATAAGCAATACTAAATTAAAATAACATATGAAAATTGTAGATCATACTCTAAATGGAAAAGTTATTTTAAAACAATTATTCAATATTCAAAGGCAAATTCCCTATTACTCTGCCTTTTTTGGTAATTTCAATTGTATCTTCTAAGCGCACTCCAAATTCACCTTCCAGATATATTCCAGGCTCTACTGTTATAACCATGCCCTCTTCAATGATTGTGTCATCACGAGGTGAAAATCCAGGATATTCATGAATATCGAGCCCTACACCATGACCTGTGGAGTGAATAAAATTATCACCATACCCATAATCTGCAATAATGTCGCGAGCAACTTTATCTATTTCACAACATTTAACGCCGGGCCTAATAGCTTTAATTGCTTTATCATGTGATTGGCAAACAATGTCCCAAATTTCATGTTGACGTTCTGTATAAACCATAGTGCGTGTGTTATCAGAACAATAACCTTCAAAAAGTGCTCCCCAATCAATTAAAACAGGTTGGTTTAAAGTGTTATCCTGAGGCATTGCATGTGGAAGGCTTGAATTTGGGCCACTGGCTACGATTGTGTCAAATGATTCTTTACTAGCGCCATTTTCTATCATGTACCTTACAAGATCAAAAGCTATTTCTTTTTCAGTACTTTTGTTATTTGAAATATCCAATTGCAAGAATGACTTTTGAGCAATTTCAGTTGCTTTAGTGATTTTTTGAATTTCGCCAGGTGTTTTAATCATTCTTTGTTTGTCAATATATGTTTTAGAATCAATTGAAAAATCATCTCTAAATCTAATATAAGTACTGAATGGCAATTTCGGTTCAATAGCTAAGTTCTTAATGCCTTCTCTTTTTAAATCATCCACAATAGCTCCAAACGTTTCATATTCTTTAACTTCAATTGTTGAATCGCGATTTGCCAATTCCATATCCATTCCAGAAGCATATATTATCGGCTCTTCTTTAATTATGCAAAATGCAAAACTGGTTGGTTTGTAATTTGAAATATATTCCACATTTGTAAATTGGGTCAGCAAATAAGCTTGAAAATCATCTTTTTTTAAATCATTTAAAATATTGTTGATATGTAAGTCCATATTTAATATTAGAAAAAACTTTATATATAAAATTAGATATTTAAGAATCATGTTTAAATTTACAAGTAGTGAAGTGAGAGATTTAATAATTGCATTTATTGTTATTTCGCTTTGTTTCGGAATTGCTACAACAAGAAAAGATGTGCAAGCAATCCTCTTCATTTTACCAATTGTAATGGTTGGTGTGGGGACAGGTTTTATTTTACACGAACTTGGGCACAAATTCGTTTCAATGAAATATGGTTACTGGGCGGAATTTAAATTATGGCCACAGGGACTATTGGTTGCACTGGTTACATCTTTTTTAGGATTTGTATTTGCAGCTCCCGGCGCAGTTTACACTTATGCAAATTACATGACCGATGAAATTAATGGAAAAATATCCATCGCAGGACCTATAGTCAATATTGTTCTTGCAATTATATTTATTCTTATTGCAGCACTAATTTATCCAATCGCATCATATTCTGAAAGCAATACATTAATATACCTTGTTTGTTGTGTTGGTTACTCAATTAACAGTTATTTAGCTGCATTTAATTTACTTCCGATTGCAACATTAGATGGAAGTAAAGTTTTAAAATGGAATGTCGGAATTTGGTTAATTGCCTTTGCAATAGCTGGAATGCTGACATTGATGTCAATGACATTAGGCGCTGAAAATATAGTCAAATTACTTTTAGGATATTAATAAAATGAATGATGAACTTACATACTTTAAAGGAACACACAGAGTGATTGCTCCTCAAAAAACAATTGAAATTAACAAAAATAAACTAAAAACTGCCGGAATAACACGCATTGCAGATATTACTGATTTAGATCGCATCGGTTTACCTGTTTTTACAGTCATTAGACCCACCGCTGAAGATGGTGCCATAAGTGTTTATGGAGGTAAAGGAATTAGTAAAATTCATGCAAAAGCTTCAGGCATGATGGAAGCATTTGAAAGATACTCAGCTGAAAAACAGGAAGCGGATGAAGTAATTATCGCAAATATTAATGAAATATTAAAAAAAGGAGAGTTTATTCCCCCTGAATCTTTAAACTTGCCAAAGGATTTTAAAAAAGAAAACCTAGAATCAATGAAATTAGAATGGAGCCTCACACATGATATAATAACTGATAAGGATTATTATATTCCATCTAATGCAATTTTTCATCCATATAACTACAAAGAGAGCTTATTTAAATCAAACACCAATGGACTTGCTTCTGGAAATATTTTAGAAGAGGCAATATTGCATGGAATATTTGAAGTGATTGAACGTGACGCCTGGAGTATTTTTGAGTTAACCCATAAAAACTATGCTCAAATTGATGTTGGAAGCATTGAAAGTGATATAATCTGTGAAACTATTGATAAATTCGAATCTGAAGGAATTAAAATTAAATTAATGGATTTGACTGCAGACATAAATATTCCAACAATAGCTGCTTCAGCTGATGACACCCTTACAAAAGATGCCGGACTTTTAACCTTAGGTATTGGAACACATCTAGATCCAGAAGTTGCAATACTTAGGGCACTAACAGAAGTGGCTCAAAGTAGAGCTACACAAATTAATGGTGCACGTGAAGATACAGTTAGAGCTGATTTTGCTCGTGAAGCCGGTTATGAACGAATGAAAAGAATTAATAAATACTACTTTAGACAAGAAGAAGAACAAATCAGTCTTTCTAGTATTGAAAACAAATCCACCACATCAATTACAGAAGATTTAGAAATTGTTAAAGAAGAACTAATATCCAATGATATTAAAAATATCCTGTATTATAATCTAACAAGAAGTGAACTTGATGTTAGTGTTGTTCGTGTCATTATTCCTGAAATGGAAATTTATGCGATTGATTCCTCAAGAGCAGGCTATAGGTTTTTAAAAGTATGATAATATGGTCAAAATTATAATTTATACGGGATTATCAATTACTTTTGCAGAAGCAAAAGAGATTCTAGATTCAACTGATGAGGTAGAAGTAATATACAAAAGACCTATCAAAAGAGGAGATTTAGGTCAGGCCATTAAGGAACATCCGGACATTATCGCAATTATTGATGGAGTATTCCATCAAAATTCAGCAGTGGGCCACAGAGAAATATTGAATGTTATTAAAGATGGCATAAATGTTTATGGCGCTTCAAGTATGGGTGCGCTAAGAGCATCCGAGCTTGATACTTTAGGAATGATTGGTATCGGTTACTGTTATAATCAATATGCAACAGGAAACATCACCTCGGATGATGATGTAGCCGTGATGCTTGATAGTGAAACACTTCAAGCTTTATCTGATCCATTAATCAGTATGGATTATGTTTTTAAAAATGCAGCATCTGAAAATATCATAAATATCACTGAAAAAGAAGAATTGATCAAAATTGCTAAGGGCACGTATTATCCTCAAAGAAATTATGCTCAAACATTAAGCAATTCCAGTTTAAGTAACGATAAAAAGGATAAGCTTACCAGTTTTATTCGAGAATCTGCAGATATTAAAAAAGAAGATGCTAAAGAGCTACTTGAATACATAAAAAAAGAAATCGGATAACTTTAAAAGTTTCATATACAATACAACTTATTTTTTACAGATTATTTAGATTCAATTGATTTGAATAATAAAAGATTAACTTAAACTAATGACATGCCAAATAAACTCGATTTTAAAAATAGCTGAAATTAAAATAATCAATTTGAAATTTATGCTGTAAAATTAAAAAGAATAACGATAAAAAAATTATTTTTTATCTTCCATTTCCAAATATTTTTTCAAAACAATATCTGGAGTTTCAATACACTTGTCAAAGCTGGTTGAATATTCACTATCTTCAAAATCACTTTCAACATTCCTGATTCCTTTAAGAGAAATTATGTTCCCATCAATTTTAAAACCAACATCATCAGCAACAACGGAAACTAGATTGATTTCAATTTCGGAAGCTTTTTCTAATACCTCATTAGCCTTAACATCATATTTTAAATTTAAAGTTTTATGAGGCATTATTTCATTGATTGTCCTTTTGATGACAGAATCAAGAAGTTCTAAAAATTTTAAAGCTGGGGGCATATCATTAGCCCACCAATACGTAAGAACAGAGTTAAGAACAATTTTATGTTCGGAAAAATCATCATACAATCTTGCACGAACACCCACAGTACTTTCATCAACTTTAACTACTAATACTGGATTAACTGCCATATTATCCCAAAATTATTTAACTAATGCTTTAATTAAATCACTTGCTCTTACAAGACCTACTAAATCTCCTTCAACACCAATAACAGGAATTTGTTCTATGCTTAAGGCCTTCATTTTTTTAGCACAATCAGAAACTTTGGTTTTGGAGTTAGTTACTTCAACATTGCCAACGGCAACATCAGAGACTACTTTATCTGCAAATTTTAAACTGTTCTTTTCAATATATAATACAGAAGTACTATCCCAAGACCATTTGTCTCCTTCAGTTCCAACAGTAGAGCTGTGTTCACTTCTCTCAGAGATTATTTCAATTTCAGAAATAAAATCTGTTTCAGTTAAAATACCGGATAATTTTGCTTCATCATCTAGTGCTAAAATAGATTTTAATCCGAATTGATTCATGGATTCAAATGCAACATTTAATGGAGCTTTTTCCCAAGTTGTTGGAACAGCAGTAATCATATAATCTTCAACAGCATCATAAATTTCAATTTTTGTTAAGGCTTTTGATACCAAATCAAAAGAAGTTATAATTCCTACTAATTCGCCGTCATCATTTACAACAGGAACTCTTCTAACATTATTCTCCATCATTACGCGAGCAGCATCTACTACATCATCACTCGGATGAACAGTAATCAAATCTCTACTCATTAACATTGCTATTTGTTCTTCATCAGGATTATTAATTAAATCAGACCTTGTTACAAGTCCTACTAAAATATTAGTGTCTTCTTTTACAACAGGAAGTACTGCTTTTTTTTCTTTTCTCATTAAGTCTAAAACTTTTTCTCGGTTTCCAGGAACGGAAACACTAACTACATTTTTAGACATGGTTCTTTTAACTAACATAAAACACACCTTAATTAAATACAATAATAAAATGGTTAGATTAATGAACTACAAGTACTGCGCATTTTGCAGAGTTTACAACTTTGTCTGCAACACTACCCATAATAAATCTATCGAAACCAGATTTACCCGAACTACCCATAACAATTAAATCAATATTTTCTTCTTCAGCAACTTCTAGAATAACTTTAGCTGGGGAACCTTCTCTAATAACATGAGTGATCTTTAGGTCATCATTATTTAATTCATCAAATTCCTTAAGATTTTCTTCAGATCTTTCTTTTAAAATTTGATTTAACTGGTATACTTCATCATCTAATGGAAGTCCGTTAACAAAATTATTTTCTGTGACACTCACAGCAATTATTTCAGCCCCACTTACTTTTGATAAGAACAAAGCATGTTTTTGAGCTTTTTTTGCAAATTCTGACCCATCTGTAGGGACCAATATTTTTTTATACATCATTAACATCTCCCATAATATATAGATTTATATCCATGATATTATATGTTTATTCTTTTGTTAATGATAGATAATATATCTTTCGTTTCTAAACGATTGCATATATTAAGGTAGGGATTTTTAGAAAAAGATTTAACAATTATAAATTCGGCAAAATTATTCTCTAAAATGACTGCTTTTTTTACAATGCAATTAATATTGGATTCGCAGATATTGGTTGTTGCCATTTTAACTAAATCAACAGGATTGATATATCTTTTATAACAAACTGCCATGATTTTTAGTGAAAATTCAAGTTCTCTCAACATATTTGGTGAGTTAAGCATTACATTATCACTTCCCAGTAATGGTTTAATGCCTAATTCAAGCATTTTATTTAAAGGTGCAACTCCAACATTTAAAGCTGCATTTGCTCTTGGACAAACTACAACATTTTGATTTGATGATGCAACTGAGGACAAATCTTTACCTTTAGGGTTTGTAAGATGAACTAACTGGTCAAATCCAGATTCCACTCCCATACCAATTTCACTAATGCCAAAATCATTTAATGATTCTATTTGATTTGATTCGGATTCAGCAACATGGATTGATGATATTTTTCCTTGTTTTTTGCATTCTTCAACAATTAACTTTGCAACTTCAGGAGTAATTTCGCCAAACCCGCTTGGAGCTATTCCATCAGCTATTTTTAAGAGTTTGCGAATAGCACTTTTAACCTTATTTAAATCAGGATTTTCACCATAAAAACTATCATCCCGACCCAAAATTATTGGTTTGATAGGCAAATCCTTTGAAGCTTTCATTAAAAGTTTGACCCCCTTAATTCCGCCTTCCCTATAATCTATAAAATGAGTAGTTCCGGAATTTATCATATCCACCATAGATTGTCTCATAGATTCAATCAGATCATCATCTGAAGCATTTGAAAGTGCCTTATGTTTAACGCCATCAGGCGGTTTAACCATTTCAGATAAGCTAAGAAAATAACCTTCATCTTTAATTATGGAATCCCCAATATGAATGTGACTATTAATAAAGGAAGGACATACTACAGCCCCACCTACATCAATTATTTTACCTTCCCATGCTTCTTTTCCAATTTCAATGATTTTACCTTCATCAACAACGATATTTTCACGAGCAGGAAGTAAATCTTGGCCTTTTAATATAATTCCATTTGATATAGTATACATTAAAGTAAAGTCTAGTTTTTTTGATTAAAGTATTTTTTCATTTGAATGAAAACAGCAAAAATTGAGATTTTAAACTAATACCCGTCCATAGCATTAGATAACCTCAATATAGAGGTTACTAGAAAAAGTTTAGGCAGATTAAATTAAAAAATGTTAAGATTCCCATCAATTATTTGTCTAAAATATTTAAAGAAATAATTTGCCAGATATCCTATTGAAAAGAATAATATAATAAAAAATACATAATAAGTATCTATAGATTTACAGCGATTAAAATCTAATTTTTTTAGGTGATTTTTATTAACTCTCAAGAAATAAGATACTTCTACAGAAACATTGTGAAAACTGGTGATGTATATAGAGTTAAATATAACAATAAAGACTATGGAGAGTTTAGAAAATTATCTGATGCATTATATGAAAGGGATGCATTATTCTTCTGTAATTTCGATTATGATTTACTTGTTGAATGTGACCTTGAAAACAAGTATGAGAATATGGACTTACCTCCATTTCCTGAAAAAAGACCTAAAGGAAGAATAAAAGGAACTAAAGTCAACAAAACCGAAAGGGAAGGAGAAATACTTTTCAATCATAAAATTCGTAAATTTTATATCAAAAAAGGTGACGAAATAATCGGAAATTATGACACAATGACCGAAGCATTTTATTATAAAAAACTCTTAATAAACAATGACTGGTGTAAAAGTGTCTTAAAAACAACCATTACACAGAAAATTGATGTTAATATCATCATTGATTCAACAAAAGAGTACAAAGTTCAACTAAATTATTGTCCCAAGTGTAAAAATAAGTTAAAATCAAATGACAAAGAATGTCCTTCATGCGGTATCAATATTGAAGAATATTTGTATAAAAATTAAAAAAAAGAGATAGAGAAAAATTATTCTCCACCAGTATACTCGTTTAAAGATTTTACATTGATTTTATTATTCTGAATAGCCTGGATAGCATTTAAAGCCGCTCTTGCTCCAGCTAATGTAGTAACATAAGGTATACCCAGTTCAATAGCCAAACGTCTAATGATATAACCATCTTTGGCAGACTGTTTGCCTTCTGAAGTGTTAATAATTAAATCAATTTCTTTATTTAAAATTGCATCTCTGATATTTGGAGATCCTTGAGAAACTTTTAAGATTTTTTCAACATTATCCAAACCAGTTGCATCTCCGGTACCTGCAGTAGCTACAATATCGAACCCTAAATTAGAAGCCTTCTCAGCAATAGGTCTGATTTTTTTCTTATCTGCTTCTTTAACACTCATAAAGATTTTGCCTTCCTTTGGCAATTCCATACCTGCTGAAAGTTGTGATTTGTAAAATGCCATTCCAAATGATTCATCGATACCAATACTTTCACCTGTAGATTTCATTTCAGGCCCAAGTACAGTGTCAGATTCTGGAAGTTTTAAGAATGGGAATACGGATTCCTTTACAGCTACATGGTCAATTTTAATTTCTTTGGTTAAATTAAAGTCTTTTAATTTAGCGCCATGCATAATCCAAGTTGCAACTTTAGCAAGAGGCACCCCAATAGCTTTACTTACAAATGGAACAGTTCTACTTGCGCGAGGGTTAGCTTCAATAATGTAGACCATCTCTTCATCAAGTTTAACTGCATATTGAATATTCATTAATCCTTTAACATCCAATTCTAAAGCTAATTTTGTTGAATGCTCACGAATAGTATCCAAAATATGTTCGGGGATTGTTTGAGGAGGGATTACACATGCTGAATCTCCAGAGTGAACACCGGCTTCTTCAATGTGTTCCATGATTCCTGCAATAAACACGTCTTCACCATCGCATAAAATATCCACATCAAGTTCTATTGCATCTTCTAAGAATTTATCTACTAAAATCGGATGTTCTGGGGAAACTTTTACGGCTTCTCTCATATATTCTTCCAGTTCATTGTTATCATAAACGATTTCCATAGCTCTTCCACCAATAACATATGATGGACGTACTAAAACGGGGAATGTGATTTTTTCTGCAATTTCACGAGCTTCCTCAAATGAATTAGCTGTTCCATATGGTGCTTGATGAATATGTAACCTTTCTAAAAGTTCTGCAAATAATTCCCTGTCTTCTACCCGGTCAATACTTTCATAAGGAGTTCCAAGTATTTTTACACCAGCGCTAGCCAGCGGAACTGCCAGGTTAATAGATGTTTGACCGCCAAATTGTACAATGATCCCGTCTGGTTTTTCTTGTTCAATTACTCCCATAACATCTTCAAACGTCAATGGCTCGAAGAATAATTTATCTGAAATATCATAATCGGTACTTACAGTTTCTGGGTTGTTGTTAATTAGAATTGTTTCAATTCCTTCCTCTTTAAGTGCTAAGGATGAATGTACACAACAGTAGTCGAATTCAATACCTTGACCTATCCTAATAGGTCCCGCACCTAAGATTATTACTTTTTTCTTATTGGTTGAGACCAATTCATTGCCTTTATCGTAAGTGCTGTAGTAATATGGAGTTTTAGCTTCAAATTCAGCTGCACAGGTATCTACCATTTTATATGATTTTTTAATGTTATATCTGGAAAGTAAGTTTCTAATATATTCTTCGGTTTGATTAGATAATTCTGCTAAACGTTTGTTTGAACAACCAATTTGTTTTGCTTTTCTCAAGTAATCTTCATCATCTAATTTTTCAGCTGTAACATCATTTTCAAAGTTTACGATGTTTCTGATTTTGTATAGGAAGAAATTATCAATATGAGTCAATTCACGGATCTTATCAATATCCATTCCATCTTTAATAGCTGAATAGATTTGGAAATAAATTAAATCAGTTGGATGTGAAAGGTCTTCTTCGGTGTATTCAACATATTCAAATCCATCAAATCCCATGTCAAGTGATCTTAATGCCTTTTGGAAAGCTTCCTCGAAGGTTCTTCCAATAGCCATGACCTCCCCAGTTGCTTTCATTTGAACTCCAACTTCACGACTAACCCCTTTGAATTTATCAAACGGCCATTTTGGGATTTTAATGACTACATAATCAATAGCTGGTTCGAAAGAAGCAGGAGTTTCTTTGGTAATGTCGTTTTTAATCTCATCTAAAGTTAATCCCAATGCGATTTTTGATGAAATTTTGGCGATTGGATAACCTGTTGCTTTTGAAGCAAGTGCGCTGCTTCTAGATACCCTTGGATTTACTTCAATGACTTTATATTCGTCAGTTTTCGGGTTCAATGCAAATTGAATATTACATCCTCCACGGATTCCTAATGCTCTGATAATTTTAATTGATGCATCACGCATTTTTTGAATAGTTTCATCACATAAGTTTTGGATTGGAGCGACAACTACACTATCTCCTGTGTGGATGCCCATTGGATCTATGTTTTCCATTGTACATACAATAATGCATGTATCTTCTTTATCTCTCATTACTTCAAATTCAATTTCTTTCCATCCAAGAACGGATTCGTCAATGAGAACCTGATTAATGAAACTCATATCCAAACCGTGAGTTGCAATTTCAATTAATTCTTCTTCATTATAAGCAATTCCCCCACCAGTTCCGCCTAATGTGAAAGCCGGTCTGACAATTACCGGATATCCAATGTCTTCAACTGCTTTTAATGATTCATCTACACTTTCAACAGCATGGCATTTTGGAATTTCCTCACCGATTTCATCCATAAGGTTTGCGAATAAATCACGATCCTCCACATCTTTAATTGTCTGAACATCAGAACCTAAAACTTTGATTCCTTCAAGTAATCCTAAATCTCCAAGTCCAGTTGCAATATTTAATCCAGTTTGTCCACCCATGGTTGGTAAAATAGCATCGATTTCTTCTTCTTTGATGATTTTTGAAACAATTTCTGGAGTTAATGGTTCAGTATAAACAGTATCAGCCATTCCCAAGTCAGTTTGAATTGTAGCGGGATTACTGTTAACGAGTACTGTTTCAATACCCTCTTCCCTTAATGATTTACATGCTTGTGAACCAGAATAATCAAATTCCGCCGCTTGTCCGATTTGAATAGGTCCAGAACCAATAATTAATACTTTTTTAATATCTTTATCTACCGGCATATGTACTCCTCTTTAAATTTAATAATCATCCATCATTTGATTAAATTCGTCAAAAATATGTCTTGTATCGTTTGGACCCGGACCTGCTTCAGGATGGTACTGAATACATTTAAGTGGCAATTCTCTATGTGAAATACCTTCCGGCGTTCCATCATTTAAGTTAATCTGAGTTAATTCCAAATCAGTTTCTTTTAGTGACTCCTTATCAATAGTAAAACCGTGATTTTGTGATGTGATAAATACTTTTCCAGTTGTCAGATCTTTAACAGGCTGATTTTCACCACGGTGCCCAAATTTCATTTTATATG
Organism: Methanobrevibacter sp. V74; assembly: GCF_963082495.1. NCBI lineage: Archaea > Methanobacteriati > Methanobacteriota > Methanobacteria > Methanobacteriales > Methanobacteriaceae > Methanobrevibacter > Methanobrevibacter sp. V74. The sequence goes on along the minus strand of NZ_CAUJAN010000010.1, from coordinate 1,307 downwards.
ATCTTGCACCGAATGATTTTGCGATTAACTGTTGACCCATGCAAATTCCAAATATTGGTAATCTGTTAGATAATTTTTTCATAGTTTCAATTGTCTCATATACCCTATCCGGGTTTCCAGGTCCAGAAGTTATCATTAAGCCAGAAGGAGAGTAATCAAGAACTGTTTTATAATCAGTATCATATGGGAATAAGATAACACCTATGTCTCTTTCTAAAAATGAGTTAATAATATTCTTTTTAACTCCGCAATCAATTAAAGCAACCTTTTTATCTGCATCCTCACCGAATACTTTAATTTCTGTTGTGGAAACTAATGGTACAACATCTTTATCTTCAATACTTGGTTGTGAGCGTGCCATTTCTAAAAGCTTATCATCAGAAACATCTTCAGTAGTAATAGCTGCTTTAAGCGAACCTCTTTCTCTGATTTTTAATGTTAAATCCCGAGTATCAATTCCACTAATTCCGGGAGTTTCAAATTCATGTAAAAATTCATCCAAGGTTTTTTGAGGTCCAAAATTAGAAAGTTCACGGCAAACTTCACGACAAACAAATCCTTCAACCTGAATATTGTCAGATTGATACCACTTCTCACTTACCCCATGATTTCCCTCTAAAGGATAAGTAGACATTAATATTTCCCCTCTAAAAGACGGATCGGTTAAAGATTCAGTATAACCCCCCATGCCTGTGGAAAAAACAAGTTCACCCAATTTGGTGGTTTTATAACCGAATGATTCACCTTTTAAAACAGTACCATCTTCCAAAGCTAATTTAGCTATTTTTACCATTAAATCACCATTTCAAATAAAATAAATCTCTATCTTTAATATATATTATTTTACTATATTATTAAAGTTTGTTTTTTAAGGAATTTAGAAAGTGACCCTTAAAGTTAACGGTAGAACATACAAGGCAACAACCAATTCTAAAGGTGTTGCGACATTTACCTTGAAATTAACTAAAAAGGGAACTTTCACCGCTACAACCAAGTTTGCAGGGGATTCCTACTACACTGCAAAAACAACAAGTTCCAAAATAATCGTGAAATAGCTTAAAATGTTATTTTACATTTTTCTTTTTTAAAAGTGTTTATTCCATTAAAAACAATATCCTCATTACAAAAAATGGAAATAAAATCATTAAATCATTTTAATTTTTCAATATCTTCTTCATAATTATAATAGCTAAATAATATAACCAAAATCACTCTTAACAGATTCACTTCAAAAAAAATAACACACTCAACCGTGAAGAATATATGTCATGAAATAAAAAAATGGAACTTCAACCTTGTAGAAACCC
>NZ_CAUJAN010000009.1 GCF_963082495.1 Methanobrevibacter sp. V74 | reverse complement strand
ATTTTAGTCATTTTATTAAAAACATCAATTTTAGATTTTCCAGACATATTTTATAATTTGTCAGTCATCTATAATAAAAGTTTGGTTAGTAACTATATAAAGAAAAATATTTGCTTAACATTTGACAATATTTGCTCATGTGAAATTTTGAATCATGTAACCTCCTCGACTCTGCATGAAAAATTAAAATTCGAATAGTGAAAAAAATACTATTTTTTAAAAAATATTGAAATTTTAAATATAATAAACCACATAAACTTAAATAATATTTATTATTGAATATTTGAGAAATTATGGTGAAAATATGAAAGTACTTATCGCTGATGCTATTAATGAAAAAGGTATTGAAAATTTAAAGGAAGTAGCTGATGTTGTAGTGGATACTGAAATTACTCCTGAAGAATTAGCAAATACCATACACGAATATAATGGAATTGTTGTAAGAAGCCGAACAAAATTAACTGCCGACATTATTGAAAAAGCAGATAATTTGCAAATTATTGCAAGAGCAGGGGTTGGAGTGGACAATATTGACATTGATGCTGCAACAGAAAAAGGTATTATGGTTGTAAACTCTCCTGAATCCACTTCTGTTACTGTAGCAGAACATACTATGGGATTAATCTTAAGTATGGCACGTAAAATATCAATTGCCGATAAATCTGTTAAAGAGGGAAAATGGGAAAAGAAAAAATTCATGGGTGTTGAACTTAGAAACAAAACCCTTGGTGTAATTGGTATGGGAAGAATCGGGTCCCAAGTAGTTAACAGATGTAAAGCCTTTGGAATGGATGCAATGGCATATGATCCCTACTTACCTGAAGAAGTTGCAAAACAAATGGGTGTTGAATTAACTGATTTGGATAGCGTTCTTAAAAATGCTGACTTTATTACAATACACGTTCCATTAACTCCTGAAACTGAACATTCAATTTCAACTGAACAGTTTGAAATAATGAAAGACGGAGCATTTATTGTCAACTGTGCTCGTGGAGGAGTTATTGATGAAGAAGCATTGTATGATGCTTTAGTTAATGATAAAATTGGTGGAGCTGCTTTAGATGTATATGAAGATGAACCTCCAAAAGATTCCAAATTATGCGAACTTGACAATATTGTTTTAACTCCCCATATTGCCGCTTCAACTAAAGAAGCGCAAAGAGACGCAGCCATTATTGTAGCTGATGAAATTATTGAATTAACCAAAGGAAACAATCCTAAAAATGTTTTAAACATGCCACGTATCGACAATAACACTTACCAAGAATTAACTCCATACATGGAATTATGTGAAAAATTAGGTAGTTTCATCTCACAAGCTGTAAATGGTAAAATCCAAGAAATTGAAATTGTTTACAGCGGAGAATTAGCTGAAATAAGCAACCTTGAAATATTAACCCGAACAGTAATTCAAGGTGCTGTTAATCCCTTCTTAAGTTCCCCGGTTAATGCTGTAAATGCATCCCTTGTTGCAAAAGACAGAGGAATTAGCATTACTGAAGGCAGAAAAGACAATGCCAAAGGTTATGAATCATTAATCAAAGTTATTGCAAAAAGTGAAGCTGATTCATTCTCAGCTGAAGGTACCCACTTACACGAAGCAAGAATTTTAAAAGTAAATGGTTACTGGGTAGATGTTATTCCTAAAGGACACATGTTTATTGCAAAATATGAAGATGTTCCAGGAAGTATCGGTAAAATTGGCACCAAATTAGGTGAACATAACGTTAACATTGGAATTATGCAAGTTGGAAGAGATAAAAAAGGTGGAAGAGCCATCATGGTTCTAACTTTAGACAAAGAAATTCCAAAAGAAATAATTAAAGAACTTCAAGATTTGGATAATGTTTATGAAGCTATTGGATTAGAATTATAAAAAACAATTTTTCACCATGATTGTTTTTTTATTTTTCATTTTTTGAAATTTTTTTAACAGTGCCATCAGGATTTAACTCAATTCTGATTATCTGTTGATTTGGCATTTGAGTATTGGAAATAATATCTGTTTGATTGGTGGATGCCCAATTAACTTGATTTCGTTTTTCAAATTCTTCATAATTATTTAATCTTTCATCATCAAGTGTTTTAAAGAATTCATCATCATCCTCATCTAAAAACCCCGGTTTAAATTCATCATCATCAGTTACAACATCATCGTCATCGAAGAAATCTTCAGAATTGTCCTCAATTAGACTACTATAATCTCCTAAAGTATAATCCACTGGCTGACCGTAACGGTCATATGACTTAAAAGTTTGCAAAGAATAAGGAAGGCATACAATCATGTGGAAGTATCCGTGCCTAGAAAATGTAGTTAAATCAGCATCTGATGGACTAGCACTTGGTCCAGGGTGTGAGTGAACAGACCCCATATACTTTGTATTGATTGGAATTAATTCTGTGTGAACTACAGCACCTGTTTCGCAGGTTTCTCCTGGAAGAAATATTAAACTAGTGATATAAAGAATTTTATCCTTAATTTCCCCATCAAAGAATGCTAAAAATTCATTAGGATATGCTTTTTTTGCATAATAAATTACTGATTCAAGAACTTCACGGTCAACTCTAACCTCTCTAAATTCATCATCATTTCTAAATAATTTTGAAATAAAGCTCATTTTATCACATCAATATTTTTAAAGAATGTTTCATTAAATATTGGCAATTCCCAATCAGTGAAAACATGACTTCTATAGGATATTTGTTTTTTATTTTCTTTTTTATTAAAACCTTCGATTTTTTTAACTTTCCTATAAATAGCTATGCCACGTTTCTTATAAGTTTTGACATTATTTAAATTAATGCCATTTTGGAATAATAATTCGTGTATTTCATTTAACTTCATGCCATTTATTTTATCATTAGCTTCAGAATTTGAATATTTTGATTTGAGGTATGAAACTCCATGTGAATTAACACAATTCCTCCAAGATTCATCTTGTCTCCATTTAAAATATTTCAGAATATCATTTTCATTAATTGGAATTATTCTTGAATCAAAAGCAGGCGGTTTTTTAAATTCTATATTATAATGCATTACAAAAGATGAAGAGGTAAAACTTGCAAATATTGAATTTATTTTTTCAACCCTACCTTCAAACGGAACGCGATCCAAAAGTATGCTTATTTCATCCGAAAAAGTATAAACAAAAAGTGGTGAGAATTCTTTAAATAAATCTTCACAAACTCTTGCAATAACCTTATAAAAATTCTCATCATAAGGCTTGTCTAACTCCAAATCATGAGCTAATTTATGAAAAGCCCTTCCATCCAATCTAACGATTATCTTAGAGTTTTTTGGAACTTTTAAAGGAGAATAAACTTCATACTCTTTCATTAAATACCCACACTAATGGTTTCATTAAAGCTTTTAAGTAAACGAATAGCTGAAAGTGCAGCCAACATGCTGGTTTTTGGATTGGCTTCACAAGGTAAATTTTCAGTTCTTGTTTTAAACTCGCCAAAGTCCCCTTTTGCTGTAATTTCATGAACATTCCTGTCAACTTTTGGATCAGCAATGATTTTAACATCAATATCCATTTTACATGCAAGACTAATTGTTGCAGCTACATTAATATTTAATGGAAATTCTTTTACAGCATCTGAAGCTTTTCCTTCAAATAATATTTCTTCAGCATCAATATTCATTCCAAGAGATTTTGGTGATTTTCTTGTAATCAGACTTACTTCTTTAAGACCGAATTTGGATACTGCCTTAATTCCATCTAAACCAACAATGGCTCCTGAAGGCAAATGCAGCTTAGTATTATTTTTTTTAGCAAGATCCTCCAATTTAGCAAAAAATTCTTCATCCATTAAAGCGCCTATACTCATTACAATCATTTCAATACCATGATCTAGCACTTTAGGTGCATATTCTTTAACTGAAACCGGCGCAGCACATTCTAAAATTAAATCTACCTTATCCAACATATCATCAAAGTCAAGTACTGCTATCCCTCCAGCCAAACTAGCTAAATTTTCTGCTCGTTCAACATCTTTATCAAAAAAATATTTAATTTCAATACCGTTATCTTCAGGAACTATACTAGTAGTGATAATATTAGCAATAGCCCCACATCCTATAATGCCTACTATCATAGTACCGCCCTAAAAAATGTTAAAAAAAAGAATTAGTGAAAGATTACTTATAATCTTTCAGCATCAAATTGGCTTTGAGTTTCGCTATGTGGTTGAGGTATTTCCGGTTTAGGAACGGTGGCTTCAGGGATTTGTGGTTCAGGAGTTACTTTTTTCATATCCCTCGGATTAATTAACATAATATCCCCAATAGCTTGAACCTTATCAAAATCAACCGTTAATACATCATTTTGGAAAGACCTCATATTATTATCTTCAGGCATTTCTCCACGAATGCTACCTAAAAATGAATTCATAAACCCAGCAGGTTTTGGTTGTTGCTCAATAGCCCTTACCTGTAATTTTGAAATAGTTCCTAATCTAATATTAAGAACAACATCCTCTACACGACCTACATAATGTCCAGTGTTAGTATAAATATCTAAACTATGTAATTTTGAAACTTCTACCATGTTTACACCCAAATATTTAAATAAATATGTATTATTCTATTTAATTGTTAATATAAATACTTTATGATTTATAAATGGCTCTTTCAAAGAAAAAACAAAAAAAATCAAAAAAAAAAAAGATTAAAATCAACTCGCCAAACAACAAATTGACAAAACAGAATTATAAGTTTAATCCTTATTTTATGATTTTAACTTTAGTTGTTTTACTTATTGCATAATTTTGGTTTGCTGATTTTATAACTACTTTGTGTGTTCCGATTTTTAAACAGCAGGTGTATAAGTGGGTTTGTCCTTTTTCGTCGGTTATTAGTGTGTATGTTTTGTATTTTTTTCCATTGAAGCATTTTACTTTGATTTTGATAAAAGGTACTGGTTTTTTGGTTTTTTTGTTGATTATTTTGATGTTTAGTTTTTTGTCCCTGTGGATTTTTGCTGTGATTTTATTTGTTTTTACAATTGTGGGTATTTTTTTGATTTGAATATTAATTTTTTCTGTTGGTGCTTTATAATTGTTTAGAATATTAATATAAGCTTTATAGTTTCCAGTTTTCCATTTTGATACATTGAATTTAGCAATATTGTTTTTTACAGTTGCATAATATGTTTTCCCATTGACTTTTAATGCTAATTTTACATTGTTAATTGATTTAAAATAATTTTTCACATCTCTAAGTTCAACAGTGAAATATTTTCCTGAATTATGTATAGTTTTAAAATCATCAACATTGAAAAATGCTGGAACTTTATTAACTTTAATAATCGCATTAGCACTATAATTATAAAGTTTATCATGACTACTTAACTCAACATTGTAAGTGCCATCATTTAAGTTATCAAGTAATTTTAAAACACCAGAACCATTATCACCAATAGTTAAGTTATATACTTTATCGTAACCTTTTTTAAATATATGTACTTTAACAATTTCTCCTTTAAATGGAATATCCCCTAAACTAAATTTAACAAGAAAATTAACTGGTGTTCCATAGTCAATGAAAAGATTATTAGCATTTAAATATCCTCTAGAATTTACAACAACACGATTAAATATAGAAGTTTTAAATGGGTTATTATCATATAAATCTCCACTATAATCCCCATGAACAATACCCTTTAAAAATGTATATCCCTGATTAAGACCTAAATCATCACTTCCTGTATTATTGAAGAAAAGTGTGTGAATTATAGTTCCATTTAGTCCTTTTCAATAAATTGCACTACTTTCACCATGCCATCCCCCATAAATTTCATTATTTTCTATTGTTGAATCAATTATAGATCCATTATTACCTTCCCAACATATAGCACCACCATAACCATGATCTAAAACGTTAGGAGGCCCTTGTCCATCTTTTAATTTTCCATTTATTATTTTTAAGTTTTTTAATATTACATTGTCAGAAACTATGTATAATGCCCTATATTTTTTATTAGCATCTAATGTAGCACCATACATATTTTTACATGTAATTGTTATACTTTTATTAACAAAAATATGATAACCTGTACTTTTATAAGTTCCATTAGGACAATAGTATCATTATCGTTTGCTGAATTAATTGTTTTTTGAATATCTTCAAAAGTGCTTCCATTTACATGTCTAACTGCTCCACTCATTCTTTCTGAAGGAGTATTATCTATATTATAAGAAAGATTTGGGGCGTCCGTATTGTTTTCTATTATTGTATCATTGAGATTTTCATTAGCTGATACTAATCCTATGCTGAATATCAAAATAATTAATAATGACATGGATATTAATATTTTATTCATTACTATATTCCTCCTTTTTTTATTATTTTTATATTTCTGGTACAAGATATTGTGTATTTGTTGTTTTCAGAACTTATGATAACTTTATGTGTTCCTAGACTTAAAATTTTTGTATTTAAATAAACTGTACCTTTATCGTTTGTTGTTAATGTGTATGTTTTGTAGTTTTTCCCGTGTAAACTTTGAGAGAAACTTTTATTCCCGTGATTATTTTTCCTGTAGCTTTATTTTTAATATTAACAGTGAAATATTTGTTTACTTTATATTTATAAACTATATCTTTAGCATTTACTGTAGTAGATGCTTTGTTTATTTCTATTGTACTTATTTTTGAATCAGCTTTCAGATATTGAGTTGGTTCTCCACTTTCCATAATTATTTTGTGAGTTCCGATGGATAATTTAGAGCAATAATATTTAGCTATTCCCATATTATTGTGGTGAGGGAGATTGTTTTATATTTATTTCCAGCATATACTTTAATTTTAAGTTTAACTCCAACCATTGGTTTGGAATCTTTAGTAACTTTGATTTGGAAATATTTTCCACTATCATATGTTGTAGTTAACTTAGTAGGAGAAATATCAACCTGAGTAACTTTATTAATCTTAAACCTTGTAGAAACCATATCAAAATTTAGGGTAACATCGAATCTATTTAGTTGTTTTGTCTAATAAGCCATATAAATTCTTTATTTATAATTTTAACATTGAAATACAAGACTACAGAATAAAGAAACAAAACTCAAAGATGTATTATATAACATTTACAGGTGAATAAATATATTAAACTTTGATGGTCTCACTTGCATAATACTTTAGAAAACATGGTAGTTATAGTTGTTGGTCATGTTAAAAAAATAAGAATTAGTAAAGTAAACTAAGTTAGTAACTCTCAGTTATTTGTATGTTTTAACATATTCTGTAGAAAAATATGTTTTACTTACTCTCTCTGGCAACATTATTGTAGTTAAATTTGGATTTAATGCTTAATATAAATTTGCATGTTGGTATAGAATTTTACCTTGGGCCTAAAAATCTATCACCATTAAAATGGATTAAATGATCAGGATTTTCAGCAATCCAAACTTCACTATCCCACGCTAAATCTGCAGCAAATCTCTTAAAAGTTCTAAAATTTAAAAATGAGGTAATAAAAATCTTACCTGCATCAACATTTTCTGTTAACTGGTTAATTTCACCTATTCTTTTAGGATTCATTGGTCCTGTTGAAGTAACTGCTTCAATAAAATAAATCCAATTTTTATCTTCACAATATAAAATAACATCGGGCATTTTGTCATGGGTTGAAATTGAAAATCCTAATTCTTCTAATTTTTCATTATTAATTAATAAATCTTTTTTAGCTGTATCTCCTACATATAAACATTCACTTCCTTGTGCAAAACGAGAACCAAATTCTTCGATGATTTGTTTTTGTAATTCATTATGAGAGCCGGGAGAAAAACTAAATTTTTTTCCATTAATCAACACTGGTTTTTTTAATAATTCTCTTTTAGAAGAATATAAATCTATTAAAGATTCGTGTTTTGATAAAAATTCATTTAAGGAATCATCCCATTTAGTTGAATCATAAGTTTGTATTAACTTTAAAAATTCCTCAGTTAATCTATATCTGTACAGTGGAGAGTTAGTGGCTTTTCCATTATCTTCAATAATTGCTGCATCTCTAAATTGATGAATAACTTGTTTTCTAAAAGTTTCGCGTGAATTTTCAGCATATTGAACATCATAATTAACATCAATAAATCTTATTATATCATGTATCCTTATCCAGTCATTGGTAGCGTGACTCCAATTGTCATGTTCACGAACATGGGATAATGCTAATAAAGTATAAGCGCTAATATCATTTTGTTGTCTTTCAGGCATTTCAATTGCTTTTAATATTTCCTTTGCTGAATCTAAATTATCCATAAATTAATTCTCCTAATATCATATCACAATATGGTGTTGTTAAATTACTTGAATGAATTATTTTATTACCTAATTGTTTTAAAGAATTTCTATCTGGAACTGGCATAGAATTTATTTCACTAGCGTTGACTTGGGTGCTGCCGTCTAAAATCCTATAATACCTATCGTATATTGTGGAATTAAATAAGGCAAATAATCCATAAATTTCAGATAGTGTTAAATAATCATTTTGATTTATTGTATCAATGAAATTAATCTTATTGTCTGTTGAAATGTAATTAAATTCATTTAAAGAGTCATGTAAGTATATTGCAGGTTGCAATCTTCTTTTCTCTTCTTTAGATGTGAATCTTTTTAAAAACAGGAAATTTTTATTGTCCTGAAGTAAATTGGCTTTATCTTTTAAAATAAACTGTTTTTTTTCAGTCGCAACAGGGAACTTAACAAGTCCTTCATTAAAGTGGCATGGATAGAATATTGGTACGGATTGTGGACATTGATAATCAGATAACAACTCCTTATTTCTAAAACCAACTGTTAAACCAGTCTTTAATTTAATCCCTAAATCTGTGAGATTATATTTGAATTTATTTAACAGAGTTAAAACATTGACCTCACTTTTGTTTGTTGGTAAGAAGATATATGAATTATCATCTTCGGATACAGCTAATTTATAAGGTAACTTAAATCGTTTCAAATCATCGAACATAAAATCATTTGATGATGAAACATTAATAAATTCAGGATTATTATGACTTTTAGACACTTTAACGATTATTGTTTCTTGAAGAATAGAATCTTGTTTAAATAAATTATTTCTATTAATAAATAAATGGATATTGTTAATTTCACCATGGCTTAATAAATATTTCCTGAATGTTTTAAAATAATTTCCAGATGTCCAGCTGCGGGGTATGATAAATACCATTTCACCATTTTCTTTTAAAAGATGCAGAGACATTGCCATGAAAAGAAAATACAAATTTGGAGCACCATAAACCACTTTTAACATTTTCTGAGATTCAGGGGCTTTTTTAGGTATTTTTTTATATGGTGGATTGGAAATTATTAAATCAAACTTAGTATTAGTGTTTAATAAGGAATTTTCAAATTCATTATCTAAAATAAAATTTTTTCTAACTAAATCAATTGTTAGGGGAATTTTGGAAGATTTAATTAAATATTTGCAATTTGATTCTAAGGTTGGTAGAATATTTTCATCATTTTCATACATTACTAAATGGATTGAATTTAAATCAAGATTTTGAAGTCTTTCAATTAATGCAGCAGATAATATTCCAGTACCTGCACCGGGGTCTAAAACAGTTAAGTCTTTATTAATATTTTCCTTAAACATATCTGCCATGAAAACAGCAGTATTTTTGGATGTGAAAAATTGGCCAATTTTTTTTCTTTCAGTTTTAGGAAAGTTTTCTAAGTATTGATCAGTAATATTAATAATATGATTTAACATAAAAATCCTCCTGAATATGCTTAATAGTTATATTATTAATAATACTTAAATATTATTAATTTATAAATGAATATCCTTTAAATCGTGTATAACTTAATTATCGGTAGTATATGGAGATAATAATGATTTTTAGTTTATTAATCAATAATATGTCTTTTTAAACTCCAAATAATTAAAATTAAATATTGTAAATTTTAATATATGTCCTGCATTGATTTTTCATTTTATCTTGGTTTTTTCTCCTCAAATAATACATTCACCATGATTGTTATTGCTTACTTTGTAAATATTAATGGTATTATTCTTAAGGGGAATCCTCATCAGATATGTATTTTTCATCGAGTGTTAAAATTGAATCATAATTTCCTTTTTTAATATTAATTAACAACTCACAAATTTCAGTATATAACTTTCTAGATATTTTGTTATCCTCTGTGGAATAATTATTAATAGGCTTTCCATTTTTTAAATTTTCAAGCAAATCCATGAATTTATGAATGTTATACATCTTCTCTTCTGAAAGTATTTCCTTCATTAATTCAGTATCAAATAAATTCTCATAGGATTCGTTATTTTTTTGTTTGTTTGGATTAGATTTGTTCAATCCTTTTTTAATCTCACTAACTTCTTTTCTTAATTTGGTTAATTCAGATAAAATATTTTCATTTACTTCAAGTAATTTTTCACTTGACATAAATAACCTCTTTTAATATATTATTATATAGGATAAGTATGTTTATAATGTATATAAAGAATTAGAGAGAGCATTTGCAAAGTAATTTTTTATATATAATATATTTCACTACAAGTTGTTTGATTAGACATTTGAAAACATAATGGATTACTTATTTCAAGGCATTTTCCATATGGTTTGTGTCCACAAACATAATCTCACTATTTATAAATAAGTCATCTGCCTATTATATATTTATGAATTATTGTAACTATCAATTAAATCTAAAACATCAAAATACAAGTCCTTTAAAGCAGCATCACTCATATCCAATAATGGTTCATACATAAATGAATTAACGTGGATATTTTCAGGGGTCATTATTGCAACACGTTCAAGTATTTCAATATCTTTATTTTCATTGGAATTATTTTTAAACTTATTAAATAATTCTCTAGTTTGATTTTTGTCAAATTCTGAGGTATCTGTAATATTCAAATAATCAAACATGAACTTTTCAGCTTTTAATCTAATAGCCATTGACAAAACGAGCTTGTTGACGATATTGATTTGTGTTGTTCGTGTTTGTGTAATTTTTTCAGCTTCTTGAAAAATTAACTCATAAATTTTTTCAGTGTTGTTGGGGATTTGAATGTTCCATTCTGAGTATATATTAGTCAGTGAATTTAAAGGGGAACTTCATTATAATCAAAATCATAATGTAAGATTTTAGTTAACTTTAGAAAATTTTCTTGATTTCCATTATATTCATATAAATTCCGAATAAATGGTATTAATGCAAGTATGTCACGAATATGATCTTCAGGGTTTTCTTTAATTCTTTTTCGAATTTCAACAAAGATATTATTTGATGATTCAAAATTGTTATCTTCTAACTTTATAATCCCATATTCGGTTTTACTTGCAAAATAAGTGTATTTACAATTCAGTCTAGATTTCAATGCTCTAAAAAAGTCGAAATTATGTGTTAACAGAATAATTTTAAATGCATCTCTTTTTGATAACTCATAAAGGTATTCAATTATTGCATATTTGTTGTCATAATCAAATGAATCAGCTATGTCATCAAAAATTAGTAGTGTGTCTTTATCGCTTTTTTTCGCTTCGATTTGATATAATATATCTAATAAATACATTGCTCTTTCCTGTCCCGCACTGGATATTTCTTTCAGGGTTTCTAATGAAATTTCAATTGCTTCATCATTGTATTCATAATAAAATGATATTCGAGGAGTATCTTCTTTTAATATAACATCTTCTTTATTTTCCAATTTAAGTGTAAATGGAACATGAAATCTTTTATTAAATATTTCAATAATCTTTTGCCATTTTGTCTGTTCATTTAAAGCATCTAATCTAATTCTATCTAACTCTGAATGTTTATCATTATACTCATTAATAATTGTTAAAAATTGTTCTTTTTCTGAATTAAAAACTGCAATCCAATATGATTTCTTAAAATTATCGATATCGTCAAGATAAGGTATAATTTCTTCGTGTTCAACTAAGATATTTTGGAAATTCTTTGTTTTTGTATTGGAAAATTTTTTATTAATATTTTCAAAATCATCTTTTAAGGAGGTATCTTTAAAAATTTTATTCATTTGTTTGTCTAATAAATTATTTAATTCATTATAATCAGATACATTTTTTCTAACGCCCTTGAAATTGATTTGATGGCCCACCTCAAATAAATTATTTTTTTTAATGGATTTTGCTAAATCATTAGCATTATTATGATTAAAATGCTCAACATCATAAATTTTAGATTTTGAAAGAAGTCTATTTAGATTATTAGAAAATGATTCGATGTTGTTTTGAATCTCTTCTTCTTTTAATAATTTCAGGATAGGATCATCAAATAAATCAGAATATTTTATTGAATCAATATCAAGTGGGAAATCATCATTTTCTAACTCTTCTGAAAATGAAGATAAAAATTCTAGAAACGATTTGGAATCATTATTTAAATCGTCATTTATTTTATTTTCAATAAATTCATATGGGTCTTCATTTCGAGGAACAGATATCTTGGTTTTATTTTTTATAATACTAAGAAATTCATTCTTTTTAGATATTAAGTCATTAAAAATTTCATTGTATTCATCTCTTGATTGTTTATTTGAAATTAGTGGAGTTGTGTTTTCAAAAGAAAAGTCTCTGTTCATTGATTCTATTACAAAAATTCTTTCATTTACCTCTTCCTTATCTATTTCAAATGAATTTTCATCTTCATAAATTTTAATATTATAATGAAGTGGTTGGTCATTGATTTGATTTTGTGGGGATTTGTTATTGCCAATATCTTTTAAAGTTTTTGCAAAGGATGTTTTCATCATTCCATTAGGTGCATAAATTAAAGAAATATTTGCATTTTTAACTCCTGTTCTTTCAAAGTTAAATGTATGTTTAAATTGTTTAATTCCGTGGCAATTTTTTAAATTTATGAAAATTTTATCCATGTTCACTCACCTTTAATTTAAAGAACATTTCCAATTAATATATATGCGAATTTATATTATTATTTTTTTCATCTGAGTTGTATTTCTCTTTAACTAGATATGTTTCGATTTATTATGATATATCAATAATTATTAAATGTTTAAAAAACAATAATATTTTAAAATTATTTCTAACACGATTTCATTTAGAGGAAATATAAAATATTAAAATAATAATAATAATCAATATCACAAATTATTTTTAATATAATTTTTAAACTGATAATTATGTTTGATTTACTCAAATCTCTTATTGAAACTGGATTAAAATCCATAAATGAATCTACTTTCCAAAATTTAAGTTTTGATTTTTTAAATTTTAAAGGATATAATTTCATAAGGGCTCCTGGTGCGGTTATTGGTAAAAATAAAACATCTCGAGGAACTCCTGATGGATTTTTTCAAAAAGATAATGGGGAGTTTATTTTTTGTGAGGCTACTACAAAAAATAGGGATAATAATGTTAATAAATTTATAGAAAAATTAAATGATGATATCAAACATTGTTTCAATGAAGATCAATCCAAAATTTCTAATTCAGATATAAGTGAAATCATCTTGATATTCAATAGTGAGATTCTTCCAAATGAAATTAAAGACTTGGAAACATTGGTGAGTGAATTCAACTCTGAAACAAAATTAACAATATTTGGAATTCAAAGGTTATCTGTAGAATTGCAATATTTTCCGAATCTGGCTAGTTATATCCCAAATGTTCCTAATATGAAAGGAATTTATTCTCTTGATTCTTTTATTCAGAATAGTAAAAACGGAATTAGGCCTGATTTAAAAAATTATTTTTACAGAGATGATGATTTATTTAAAGATGCTATTGAAAAGTTATCAAACAATGATTATCTGCTTTTATATGGTATTCAAGGGGTTGGAAAGACCAGATTATCAATAGAAATTGCTCGTGAATTTTCAAGAATATATAATTACAGGATAGTTGTTATAAAGAGATATTCCTCTGGTTTAATTGAAAATATTAGAAAAATAATCAATAAATCAGATAATTTTTTATTCATTATAGATGATTATACTGATGATTTTTCAAACTTATCTTACTTTCTCGAAGATTTAGACAATATGCATGATGAAAATAAGTTTAAATTCATATTTAGTTTAAGAAATCAATTCTTAAATATGTTTTATCAGAATTTAAGAAATTTCACATGTGAGTCTATTGAATTGGGCAATTATTCAGATCTGTTCATGAGAAACCTTATTGAAGATATATTAAAACAAGAGGGTCTTAGGTTTAATCAAATTCTCATTGATCAATTAGTTCAAGTATCTAAAGGTAATCCTGCACTCTGCTTAATGGCAATAAAACCAATAATTGAAAAGAGAGATGTTTCCTACATCAAAAATCCAAGATTAATATATAAAAACTACTTTAAGGATTATGATAAATTAAGGGATATTTTTTCAGATAAGAATCTTTTAAGAATATTGTCTATTTTTTCATTTTTCGATGTTATTGGAAAAGATAATTCTGCAATAATTAATTTAATAAACGAATTGTTTGATTATCAAATAACCGAAGAGGATAATGATTTAAAAAAGCTACTTGAGAGCAATTTAATTTTTGAACTGGACAACAAGTATTATTTTGAAGATTCTATTTTATCAACTTACATTTCTTATTTGGCTTTTGTTGAAAACGACTTTTTTAATTTTTTAAAAAAATTGCTGAGACTTTAATCAAAGATAATCCTGACAAATTAAAATCTAAAATATGGGATATATTTAATATTTTTGGAATGGTTGAATTCAAAAATAAATACTCTACTATCTTAGATCATATTGAAATGAATTTGGGTGATGAATATAAAATTTCTTTCCATGAAATCTTCTACAGGCTTAATGAAGCTAAAACATTGCGTTTTATAATGGATTATTATAAAAACCAGAAAAGAGAAGAATATGATTTTTCAGAATTTAAAATACCTGATTTGAGACATCATTACTCAACAGATAGGATGATAAATCTTTTGTTCATGCTGAACCAACATGAGTTTATTCTTAGGTTTTCATTAAAACTACTCACGGACTTCCCATCATTAACACATGATATTTTGATTAATATAGAGGATATTTATTCAATCGATAGATACAGTGTTGAACATGAACAATACCATTTCCAACATCTGTTAATGGATGTAATTGAAGATAAAAATAATTTAATGGATGTTAATCCAATCGTTGTCGACTACTTATTCATATTTATTATTAAGAATTTAAGATTTTTAGAATGGTATCATCATGAAGATAAACCAACAAGTAAAGGTGTTACTCTTTTTAAATTTACGCTCGTTTATACAACTGAACTAATGCAAATGAGATCCAGATTATTAAAGTACCTTTTCAAAATGTATGATAGTTATCCTGAATTTGTTTACAATACATTAAAATCATATATCAGGTTAATCTATAAAAATGTTGAAAAAATCATTCAAGAAGAATTTCCGTTAATTTATGGTTTTTTAGAAACATTGGATTATACTCAATATGTTCCAAATAAATTAGCCTTTAAATATTTTGTTGCCTTAAAAAGATATTCAATTGATATTGATGGTGATTTTGAATTTATAGATTTTGGTATGATTAAAAAAATTAATTTATGTTCTAATGCATTAGATAAATATGAAAAATTTGATAAAATTAAAATTTATAATCCAATTTGCTAAAAATTTAGATAGATTTGGTGCAAGTGATTTAATTAAGCTAATGGATGAGATAAAAGATAATGAAGATTATGTTTTGTTATATGCTAATGAATTATTTGTTGTTTTAATAAATAATGATATTCGTGAATTTAAGGATGTATCTAATTATTATAAAAACAACAAGTTTGAATTATTTAATAGGCCTTATTTTATAAAAAAATTATTTGAGCTTAATATTTCTTCTTTAGAAATTTATAATCTGCTAAATGAAAAAGATCCTATTGAAAAAGATAAGCTTAATGGGGAATTTTTCTTAGAACTTCCTGAGCAAGATATTACTTCACAACTATTTGAAAATTTTATTGACTATTTGACTCATCCTGCAACAGGAAATTTTATTTTCTATGATTTAAATCAATATTTAAAATATAATGAATGGTTTTTAAAACTAAAAGATGATATGAAATTACCTACGTCTAACATAATACAATATATGACTAAAGTATTGATTGAAAAATCAAAAGATAAACCTATAAGATTTAATTATGATTTCTGCGAATCATACCATGAATATTTTAAAGATAATTTTGAATTATTAAAAGAATTCTATTTTAATAATAAAACAATAGATTCTCATTATGATTATAATTTCAACGAATTGTCTGTGATGTGTTCTATTGACAAATGTTTTTTAAAGGAATATTTACAATGGGCAATACCTAATGATGAGACTCTTCGATATGAATCTATAGAATTGGGAGAGGTCAAAGATAAAAATCTTAGAAATAAAAATTATAAGTTAACTTTCATTTGGGACTTGGATTATACTTATGAAGAATTAGAAGATATTATTTCATATTATATTGATAATTCTTATTTAGCTACTCTCACAATATTTCTTTCAAAAATTGGAGTTAAAGAATGTGAATTTATAAAAGAATTCATTTCAAAAAATCATAATAATAAGAAATATATGAGAAGAATATTTGAAGCTATATATAAATGTTATTCTCTTGATGAATATATCTATTTTTTAAAATTATTATTAGAGTTAAATCAGGATGTTGAGGTTTTTAGAAATGTTTTAAATCCTAAAAGTTGCATAAGATTAATAGGTGGTGGATCAGGAGTTA
Organism: Methanobrevibacter sp. V74; assembly: GCF_963082495.1. Taxonomy (NCBI): domain Archaea; kingdom Methanobacteriati; phylum Methanobacteriota; class Methanobacteria; order Methanobacteriales; family Methanobacteriaceae; genus Methanobrevibacter; species Methanobrevibacter sp. V74. Next base: position 17,268 of record NZ_CAUJAN010000009.1, on the reverse strand, counting down.
TTGAAAGTAAATTAGAATTTTACAGGGCGGTTAAAAAAGAGATGCCTATTAAAGAAGAGTATATGTCCCATATTATTTTGTTACAGGACTTAATCGATGAGTATGAAATGAGATTGGTATTATAATTTAAAAAATAAAATAAATGTAAAATAGCACTTAAGCTATTTTACGATAATTTTACTTGTAGTGCTTTTTGCAGTGTAGTAGGAATCACCTGCAAACTTAGTGGTTGTCTTAAAGGTTCCTTTTTTGGTCAGTTTAACTTTAAATGTTGCAACACCTTTACTGTTTGTTTTTGAAATAGATGGGGCTAAAACTGAAGCTGCTAATGAAGTATTACTGAATGAAGTTGAAGAAGCTGATGTTTATATTGGACTGATTGGCCAACATTACGGAAACATCTACGATGATGGTGTTTCAGCAACTGAATATGAATACAACACTTTCATAGCTGATAAGCACGATGCATATTTTTTCGTCAAAGACTGCAAAACAAGAGATGAGGGCAGCACAAGATTTTTAGAAAGGATTGGAAAAGTAACTAATATGATACTTTCACAACCAAAGAGGAATTGCTGGATGCAGTTAAAGATAGTCTGCAGGATGCAATCGATAAAAGATTGACACGTGTTGCATATGATAATCAGACATTATACAACTCTTCAATTGATGATGTTGATGAAGAGGCTGTTGAACTCTATCTGGATGTGGTTGAAGATAACATTCGGGGACTATTTGGAAAAAGGAGCCTGGATAAAATCCTTGCATATATTGGTGCAGGTAAAATTGATAAGAATGATGTTTTTCATTTCAACAAAGCAGGTGCATTATGTTTTGCAAAGGATATGTCCAAATTTGACCTGGAGCATGAAGTGAAAATGGTCCGCTTCAATGGTACCGAAAGACTTGAAATAATAGACAAACATTTTACAGAAAGCTCATTTTTCAAATTGATAAAGGAATTCGACAGTTTCTTTTCCAGGAACACCAAAATGGGTGGAATTGTAACCGGAATGAAAAGAACACCAATTCCAGAATATCCAATTAAAGCAGTAAGGGAAGCATTCATCAATGCAATAGCTCACAGGGATTACACATTAGAAGGAACTGCATAACATTTTACATATATGATGACAGAATCGAAATAATTAGTCCCGGAAAACTACCTTCTCCTATGACCATTGAAGATTGGGGTGTTGAAAAAAACCCGATACACAGAAACGAAAACATCTGTAAAATATTTCAAACAACAGAATATATGGAACACATCGGTACAGGAATCGCCCGTATGAGAAATGAAATGAAAAAAAGCAATCTTCCAGAACCTGAATTTGAGGATGGATTTTACTTTAGAGTAGTTTTAAGAGGACCAAACGGTAAACTGATACTTCCTCAAAATCCAACCGCAGAAGACTTTAAAGAGTTTAACCTTAATGACAGGCAAATTGATGCATTACTTAAAATGAAAAATGAAGATGCTCAATTTACATATGAATCTTATGCAAATCAACATGGTATTTCTAAATCTACTGCAAAACATGATTTGAATATGATGTTTGATAAGAATTTAATTAGAAGAATTACTATTAAACAAACTTATTACTTTTTTGCTTAATGGGTGGTGAGTCACTATTTTCATGGGGTGATCCATAATTTGGCCAAAAAATGAACCCCCTAAAATAAATAGAATAATGATTAAAATAAATAAATATATTCCTCTAAATACTATAATTATTGCATCTAGATTTAATTTAAATTATAGTTTCATAAAAAATTTTAAAAATGAACCGCTAGAATAACATGATTTAAATTAGTTATTTTCAAAACAAAGGGACAAATAATAGTTTTTTATTATTTCCTGATTTTCATGTTTTCAAAAATTATTGATTTCATTTATATACTAAACTACTGAAATGGACCGCTACTTTTCCACATAAAATATTTTTCACTACAATTGGATGGGAAAAAATTTAGATTTTTAACATTGCTATTAAATAATCAGTGGTAGCTATGTGGTGGTGTTGAATGTCGGCTGTTTGATAATCTTGATTTTAACTTGATTTGTCATGGCTACTTTTTGAAAATTCCAATTATTTGTATCATAGTGTGGTGAAATCTTGAATCAAATTAGGTTTTTGAGGATAAATTCATGAAAAAACATGACTCATGTTTCACAACAGGAATATTGCAAACTAAAGATTTAACTGGCAATATTCTCATTTGAGAATCATATGATATTGAATTGGAATATAAAAATTAAATTAGTTATATTATAAATATTTAAATATCTATTAAGTTTAATATATGATATTAAAGATTTTACATAAGTAATCATAAAAATATAATACAATTGAGGGATGATAAGTTAAACTAAACATATTTAAGTATTTAAACTTCAAATTCGTATGAAAACAATGTTGATTGATCTAGACAAGCATTTATATGCATTTGTTTGGTGAAGTTTTTTGGATATGGAACAAATAGAACCGGGTTCGAGAAAATATGGGCATTGAATTTGAAAAAAATCACAGAAGTTTTGTCAATGTTCTTAACATAGTATGTTGTTTTCTTCTTAGTTCACGAATTATGCTTTCTTGATCTTGTATGTCAAACATGATATCATTATAGTTTAATCCAACTTAAACGTGTTCGGGTTTGGTTATATTATCTCCTAAAACATTCATTTTTGGCACTAGTTGAAATTTCCCGTTAATGTTGACTCATGTTATTCTGTATTTCGTAAGCTATCTGATAGTACTCCTGTTTTCTTTGTTTCAGGGTGTTTAATTTTGCTAGTTCATATTTCAGTTGTTGATATATTTGTAGGAGTTCCGGATTTAATGGTATCCGAAACTCGCAGGTATTTTTGTTTTTGCAGATTTCATGATTTGGTAGCATTCGCATTTAAACATGTTATCCTAATTTTAGTTTCCGTATTTTTCATAGACTTTCTGCCAGTCTGTTGTGTCGATTCTGTCACGGCGAAAGTAAGTGTATGTCAATTCAATTATGTCTATTAGATCTTTCCTGTCAATGTCCAATACTTTCATCGCATGCTGCAGCAGTTCCTCATTTATTCTTCCGGTGTCTCTGTAATGGGTGAAGACTGATCTCCATGCATAGTTTATTTTTTCAAGTTCCATTTCTCTTTTCATCTCTTCAATGTGTTCTAGTTCATTCATCAAATGCAATTCCAAATGACATTTACCTATTGTCTCCAGCAGTTCCTGTTGTTTATACAGAGGGGTTAATGTGATTCCTATCCCGAGATATTTTCTCATGCATTCTTCTGTGAATCTGCTTATGTTTGGCATTTCCTGTCTGGCTATGTCCAGTACCTCTTTATCAATGCTTAACTTAATAGCTTCCTTTCTCATAATCTTTGACCTCCATTTTTTTCATAATCCTTGAAATAGTAGCTATGGGAGCATCATGACCATATGGTCATGATTTAAGCTTATGCACCCAGTCATTTTTTTCAAATTTTTTTATTACTAATCACATCCTAATGTAATACTGTTTTTTTAAAAAGATATATGAAAGATAGTTGAAATCATGACCATAGGAGCAGTATGACCATAATTTCAATAGCTACCTTAAAATATTCTCTCTATTTTCTTCATTGCCTCCCTAAAGACTCTTTCCTTATCAAGACTTGTTCCATGACACATCAAACCACATTCCGTTTTTAAAGAATGGATACTTTCACTTGACAAGGGCAGTCCTTCAAAATCCACTTTGGCTTTTATCATCCTTTCAAAATCAAATATGATTTCCATCTCCTTATCTGATTTAACGCCGACTATTTCACCTGCTGTTGTTAAATTCAAGCCTAAGCTATGCAGACTTTCTTTATAGATTCTGATGGCATCTTCCGCATCACCTATTGTTGTTAATGTTCGCCCTTCACATTTTGCACGTGCAATCGTTAACCTTTCCAGTGACTTGAGGTCTCGTGCTGTAATAGCTTTGCCTTCATGGCTTTGAGTTGCCTGCTGGCGCACATCCACATAAAATTCAGACAACAGCTCAATTACTTCATCTGTTAGTGTAGGAAAGCAGTTGGCCTTCATGTAGGTAATGTATTTTTCAAAACATTCATCAGTTAATCTTTCCAAGGTATTTTCATTGGTCTTTTTAGTCAGCAAGGTTCTTGCCAGTTCACGGTCTTTTGCTTCACTGATATCATCCCTTAGTGCGAATATCAAATCAAATCGGGATAATGTTGATTCAGCAATATCCAATTGATCATTAATCGGTTTTGAATCAGTGAATCTTGAGTATTTGGGATTGGCCGCTGCAAGTATGCTTGTTCTTGCACTCATTGTCTTAACAATACCTGCTTTGGCAGATGATATGCTCAGCTGTTCCATCGGTTCGTTCAGGCTTTTCTGTGCTGATGGTGAAAGCTTGTCAAACTCATCAATTATCAATAAACCACTGTCGGCTAATATCACTCCTCCCGCTTCCATTGTCCATCCACCAGTCAGTTCATCTTTAACGGCACTGGTGGTTAATCCGACCTGGCTTGTGTTGGTTCCTGAAATGCTAATCACTTTAGGAGCTCGTCTATTGACTGCTGTAATCAGTTGTGATTTTCCGATTCCAGATCACCAATAAGAAGTATATGTGATGTCCACCTATCTATGATGTCTGTTTTGAATACGTCATCTTTAGGTCGTGCTCCTTCAAACAGTTGCAGAAGTAAACTTTCCTTGACTGTTTCATAGCCATAGACTTCAGGTGCCAGTGTATTGACCAATATCTCATAGATGGCTTGTCGTTTGGATAATTCAATTATCATTTCCTTATCAGCAGACGTTAAGAGGTAATCCTCAAATGCATCATCTATAGGTGTGATGTTGTGGATGTCAATCAAGAATTCGTAGGATTCAAGTTCATCTTTTGTGTATGGTTCGACGAGAAACTCTCCGGTTAAATCAACTACGGCACCTGCTTTAATGTTATTGTAAGGGGATGCAAGATAATCTTGCATATACCCTTTAAATTCTCGTGTCACTCCTCCTTTTCGCATTTCCAGTGGCTCTTCTAGTTTGGCAATGCGAAAATTTTTAAATTCACTTATTTCCTTTGAAATTCTCATTTTTCCTTTTTTGCAATTTTCACACTCACTTGGAACTATCATGTTTTTGTTGCGGGATACTTCTACAACTGTTTGTGACATGCATTTCACACATTCAAATACTGCCAGTTTCAAGTCAACACGTATGTCAGTGATGTTTTTAACCATTGCCTTGCAGCTGATCCATTCACGATTATTGGTTGCATCCAGATTATGCAGTTCAACGGTTTCGGGAACATTTACATATTTTAAAGAAACATATTCCTTTGAAAATGGATTGCTATTGTATTCGCCTTCAATAAGTGGTATGTGTCTGTACATTTCCAAGTCAAAGAAATCCTTGCCTGTCTTTTCAAGAAGGTAAGAATTCAGTTTGTTGTAATCGATGCTGACTTTGGATGTCTGTGCAGTGCCCTGCATCATCAATTTGTGATTGGACATTGTTTAAACGGGATACTTCTGATTTCAGATCATTCAATTCAGATTTTAATTCTTGATTTTCATTTTCCATTTGTGCAAACTCTGGAGATTTGACGGACAGTTTTTCAACCTCTTTGTTTATTGTAATAGCCGGTAAATGCTTAACATATTCATATTTCAAATCTTCGGGATTGATCATGAAATATGCTGCATCTGTTTTGTTCTTTGATTTGCCCTGCAAATCGTTTACATTGTCCAAGCTCATGCCGTCATTGTATAGGGCAGATGCATGAAACTTACGAAGCATGTGGCTTCTGAAGCGGTTATATCCGTTATCACCTGTAGTTCCAAGACCCAATTCATTATTTATTTCAATGAATCTCTTATGCATATACTGTTTATGGTACTTGAATAGTCGTGAGTTGCCGTCAATAGGATCATTTCTAGAAATCAAATAGGAATTAAGGGCAGTGACTGATTCGGGACTGGAGTATGTGATGTAATACTTATTGTTTTTTGTCTCCAGATATTTCATGTTGGAACAATATCGTCACGGCCTTTAATATCATTGATAGCTTCGAAGATATCTCTCTTGTTAGTGTAGTCATCAATGCTTTTTAGATAATCGTTTATGGTCAGGTTTGTTGCTTCCTGAATTGCACAACCGCTGGAACACATAAAAAGAATCAGAGCTTTCATCAGAGGGGAGCAAATGTTTATTGCTTCTCTGATTACTGCTTTGTCAGGCAAGTCCTTAAAGTTAAGCGGTTTGAATTTTTTTATGGCCTTGTGGTTTAGTTTGGGGAGTTTGTAGATTTCAATGTCATAGTATCTGTAGATGTTGATGATGCAATTGAAAATGCTTACATAAGAATTGTAGGCATAATTTTCAAGAAGATAGTGTCTAAATTCAATCAGTCTCCTTTTTAGGGAAGATAATTTCCATTTTACTCCTTTGCTTTCCTCTTCTTCTGCTTCTTGCAACAAATCGTGCAGGCTCATGTCAAAAAATGAACAGTAGATGTTCACTGACATCTTATAGGATTTTCTTGTTGCGTGGGCGTGGTTGTTTGCTAAATGTATTTCATTTAAAAGTTGGTTGTTACCCATACTATCACTTCTGTTTGTTCGGCTCTTTCAAAAACTTGTGTGATAACTAATTTTTTCGATTAATCTATTCATTTAAATTTTTCAAAATAATGGATTAATTAGCGTTAAATTATAAAAATAACTCCAAATATTAAGAAAAAATTTTTAATAAAAAACTTGCAGATATTTAAATCACCTAAGTTTTTGAAATAGCCGTTTGTTCTATTTATATTGTGCTGGGTGAGAGCATTTGCAAAGTATTCGCATTTCACGAAAATGTAATGTTTTTCTTACAAATTTCCATATAAGTTTAATATATTTCTAAAACTGCAACATTTACAGAGCCATACAAGTTTTTTAGAAGAGGGTTTCTACAAGGTTATTTTTCAAATTATCTCTTAAATTAACTGGGTTGATTAAAAAACCCAAAAACCATCAAAAAAAAATGAAAAATAAAAAAATAAACACAAAATACACACTCAAGACCTAACAAGTTGACAGTCCCATAAATGGCTCTTTCAAAGAAAAAACAAAAAAAATCAAATCAAAAAAAAAGATTAAAATCAACTCGCCAAACAACAAATTGACAAAACCGGATTATAAGTTTAATCCTTATTTTATGATTTTAACTTTAGTTGTTTTGCTTATTGCATAATTTTGGTTTGCTGATTTTATAACTACTTTGTGTGTTCCGATTTTTAAACAGCAAGTGTATAAGTGGGTTTGTCCTTTTTCGTCGGTTATTAGTGTGTATGTTTTGTATTTTTTTTCCATTGAAGCATTTTACTTTGATTTTGATAAAAGGTACGGGTTTTTTGGTTTTTTTGTTGATTATTTTGATGTTTAGTTTTTTGTCCCTGTGGATTTTTGCTGTGATTTTATTTGTTTTTACAATTGCGGGTATTTTATTGATTTGAATATTAATTTTTTCTGTTGGTGCTTTATAATTGTTTAGAATATTAATATAAGCTTTATAGTTTCCGGTTTTCCATTTTGATACATTGAATTTAGCAATATTGTTTTTTACAGTTGCATAATATGTTTTGCCATTGACTTTTAATGCTAATTTTACATTGTTAATTGATTTAAAATAATTTTCCACATCTCTAAGTTCAACAGTTAAATATTTTCCTGAATTATATATAGTTTTAAAATCATCAACATTGAAAAATGCTGGAACTTTATTAACTTTAATAATCGCATTAGCACTATAATTATAACTATAATTATAATCAGTTAAAATAGTAATTATCAAAATAGTCCTTATCATGACTACTTAATTCAACATTGTAAACGCCATCATTTAAGTTATCTAATTTTAAAACACCATAACCATTATCACCAATAGTTAAGTTATATACTTTATCATAACCTTTTTTAAATATGTGTACTTTAACAATTTCTCCTTTAAATGGAATATCTCCTAAACTAAATTTAACAAGAAAATTAACTGGTGTTCCATAGCCAATGTAAAGATTATTAGCAGTTAAATGTCCTTTAGAGTTCGCAACAACACGATGAAAATTAGAAACTTCATAGGAATTAGTCTCATATAAATCTCCAGTATAAACTCCATGAACAACACCTTCCAAAAACTTATAATAAGAAGCAGCTCCCAATATCTCATGATATCCTATGTTATTGAAGAAGGAGGTATTATGAATAGTTCCATTTGCTCCTTCCCAATAAATAGCACTACTTCCACCATAACCCGAACTATGAAATTCGTTATTATATATTGATGAAGTGATTATAGTTCCATTATTACCTTTCCAATATATGGCACTACCAGGTCCACTTTCAAAGTTAAAAATAGATCCACCATTACCATCTACTTTCCCATTTATTATTATTAAGTTTTTTAGTACTACATTGTCAGAAAGTATGTATAATGCCCTATATTTTTTATTAGCATCTAAAGTACTGTACCCATTTTCACTTGTGATTGTTATGCTTTTATTAACAACGATTTGATGACCAGTGCTTTTATAAGTTCCATTAAGAACAATAGTGTCATCATCATTTGCTATGTTAATTGTTTTTTGAATATCTTCAAAAGTGCTTCCATTACATGTCTAACTACTCCACCTGTTTTTTCCAAAGGAGCATTATCTATATTAGATGGATAAGAAAGATTTGGAGCATTTGTATTGTATTCTACTATTGTATCATTGAAGTTTTCATCAGCTGATACTAATCCTATGCTGAATATCAAAATAATTAATAATGACATTGATATTAATATTTTATTCATTACTATATTCCTCCTTTTATTTTATTATTTTTATATTTCTGGTATAAGATATTGTGTATTTGTTGTTTGCAGAACTTATGATAACTTTATGTGTTCCTAGACTTAAAATTTTTGTATTAAAATACAATGTCTTCGATTTAAGAATTTGATTTTTTAGGTTTATTTTGTCATTATTATAATATTATTTATTTGTTGATTTTGATTGGTGTTTATTATATTTATTTTTTAAAATGAATTTGTTATTTATTGTCAATCTTTAATTAAATAATATTTAGCGTATATTATATTTAAAGTTACTTATGAAGATAGTATTGGCTCTTTCAAAAACTTGTATGATTTCACTTGGACAAAGTTTCCATTAAAAACTTTTTTTCTGATATTAATGTTTTTAAACACCAATTAATCTAATTGGAGCGAAATGGTCTATTCTTTTGATATGTTCATCACATAATTTTTTAAAATATTTGATTGTTTTGTGTCGAAAAAATATATTATCAAAGATAATGGATTCATTAGAGAAAGAAAAATAACCCAAAAAGAATTTGCAAAAAATTTATTAGATTACAAAATAAAAATATAAAATAGACATTAAAGAGGGCTTTAAATGTGGGATACAACAAAAGATTATAGAATTTTAGTAGCAAGCAAAGCAAGAGAAAATTATTTAAACCTTATTCCAACAGCCTCTTTTAGAGGAAGTTGGAATAAAAAACAAGCAATTGATATGGGAAAACAAATGAATAGTGATTTCCAATCATTAACTTATTCTTACCTTGAGGGGGATGAATTGGTAAATTCACCAGATGTTGCTGCCTTAAATAAAAAAGCCTTAATGATTATCGAATATTTAGGAGGAGATGATTGGAATAAAAAATTCTTAAGAAATACGCCTAAAGAAGATCGTGAAAAAACCCAAGAAAATATTGCAAAAGTAAGATTTTTCTTAGATTCCATTATTGGCCTAAAAGATAGGCTATCCTTAGGATCTATTAATGACCCTATTCTTGGAGTTGACATTAAAGTTGGGGAAGTTATGAGTGTTACACAACATCCGAAAAATGAAGACTTAATGCTTTGTAATGTAAATCTTGGAAAAAGAGCAATTACTGTTGTAACAAATGATATGAATGTTAAAGATGATAACAAAGTAGGAGTATCCTTGTTGCCGCCACAAGCCTTTAGTGATATTGTTAGTGAAGGAATGTTTCTTGGAATGAATGGTAATATTTTAAAAGAAGTTGAAGGTGAACTTGGACAAATACCGAAAAATATTCCAATGGAATCATTAAATGAAACACGTAATCTTGTTGAAAATTATTTAAAATGAATTAAGGATCAAATTACCTTAAATTTAATCCTATTAATTTTGTTTTAGTCATTTCTTCTACAGCATATTTTATTCCTTCTTTTCCAACACCACTATTTTTAAATCCGCCAAATGGCATGTTGTCTGTTCTGAATGTGGATTGTTTATTTATGAATACTGTTCCCGCTTCAATTTCCTGAGCGCATCTCATTGCTGAGGAATAATCTGAGGTAAATACTCCTGCTTGAAGACCATATTCAGTATCATTTGCAACATTGATCGCTTCATCAATATCTCCAACACGAATTATTGGTGCAACAGGCCCAAAGGTTTCATTTACAACCAAATCCATATCTGTTTTAACATTATCAATTACAGTAGCCTGATAAAATGCTCCATCCCTTTTACCTCCAGTCAATATTTTAGCCCCTTCACTTACAGCATTATTAACTGTTTCTTCAACTTGTCTAGCTGCATTTTCATTGATTAATGTTCCAAGAGTGGTGGTTTTATCTAATGGGTCACCCATGACTAGTTTTTCAGTTGCACTAACTAATCTTTCACAAAACTCATCGGCAATGCCCTCTTCAACAATTATTCTTTTAACTCCCATACATACCTGACCTGCATTTAAAAATGCTCCATTTATTATGCCTTTTACAGCGTTATCAATATTTCCATCTTTCAAGACAATCATTGGGTCATTTCCACCTAATTCCAAAGTTAATTTCTTCATTCCTGCTTTTTGTGAAATCATTATTCCAGTTGTTACACTTCCAGTAAATGAGATTTTATCAACACCTTCAGAGCAAACTAAATAATCCCCAATTTCAGAACCAAATCCTGTGATTGTGTTTACAACACCGTCTGGAAATTCCTCATTTAATAATTCGCAGAATTTCATTACTGTCAATGGTGCTTCTGTTGGCGGTTTTACAATCACAGTATTTTTACATGCAATAGCCGGTGCAATTTTATGGATTGTTAAGTTTAACGGATAGTTAAATGGAGTTATTGCAGCAACTACCCCCAATGGTAGCTTTTGTGTAAATGCAAAAAATCCTTTACCATTTAATCCTGCATCCAAAGGTACGCTTTCCCCATAAATTCTTTTTGCTTCTTCAGCAGCAAGTTTAAGAGTTTCAATCGACCTATCCATTTCACTTAAGGATTCATTTATTGGTTTTCCAACTTCTAAAGTTAACAATTTAGCAAAATCTTCACGTTTATCTTTTAACTTCTCAACAACATTGAATAATTTATTTGATACTTTAAAAGCGGACATTTCAATTAATTCATATTTAGCAATATTTGCACAACTGATTGCTAAATCTGCAGTTTGTCTGTGTGCAATTGGGATTGTATCTATTACATCACCGTCATATGGATTTTTAACTTCAAGTACATCTTCACTAGATATATTTTTTCCACCTATTAACATGTCCATCATATCACCTTAGTTAATAATTTATAGTTTAAAACTTAAATATTGCAGTATGGAAACTAGTAGATTTGAAACATTTTTTGATGCAATAATTGCAATTATTATTACAGTTTTAGTTTTAAAAATCCCCCAACCAACAACCCCAACTTTGAGCGGTCTTTTAGAACTGCAAAAAATTTATGTTGCTTATTTTATTAGTTTTTTAGTATTATACAACATTTGGTACTCCAATCATGAGATATTTCGCTTAGTGGACCATATTGACAATAAAACATTATGGCTTTATGGAGCATTAACTTTTGTTATTTCCCTAATTCCTTATTTTACACTTTGGTTAGCTTATAATATTTATTCAATTCCTGCCGAGACAATGTTTGGACTGTTATTTATTGTAACCCACATTTTTTATACTCTTTCTACTTGGACTATTTCAAAAACAAATCCTTACAGTGAAATCCAAGAAAAAAATTTTATCCACTTATTCAATCAGTTTCCGGTGATCATTCTAATTATAGGTTTTATTTTGACATATACTGTTTATACCCCGGGAATTTATATCTCTTGTCTTTTATCGGTGATTTTATGGATAGTTATTGAAAAAGCTCTAAGGAGGCATGAAAATGGAAACTGAAAGGTTTGAAGCATTAGTTGATGCTATTTTAGCAATTATCATAACAATCATTGTTTTAGAAATTCCAATGGCTTCAAACGGCAGTTGGGAGGCGTTATTTAATTTAAGATACGAGTTCATAATTTATATTATCAGTTTCATTGTTTGTTTTAATTTTTGGAATTTCAACAATAATTTATTTAGTGTTGTTTATAAAATTAACTCAAAAGTTATTTGGACCATGGGGATTACATTATTTGTATTTTCATTACTCCCTTACATGACTACTTTTGTTGCGGAAAATTTTTATAACTTTTTTTCACAGTTCATTTATGGATTCTGTTTTATTATAACTTCAATTCTTACAAAACTCATTTCAAAATTACTTAAAGACTCGGATCCTGGAAATGTTGCACTTATATTGTCACTTGAAAAAGATTATGTGTTGGTTATTAATATTGTTTTAGTGATAATTGGAATGATTATAGGTTATCTTGCCTATCCTCCAGCAATCACCCTGTGTTGTTTACTTTCAATCATTTCACTTTGGATATTTGGCAAACATCATTAAACAATTCCTCATTTAAAATATCTTCCAAGATCATTTAACTGATAATTGAATTCATCGACTTCTTTTGATGCGATTACACCATTTAAATCATTTAAATAATGTTTATACATGTAAATTGCAAGTAAAACCACAACCATTATACCACCAAACAGTAAAATAAATTCTGCTGATGTTTGACCTTTATTATCCATATAAACCCCCCATAAGTAAACTTCCACCAAAATTAGAGATAAAATAAAATATTGAAAATGATGCGACAGCCAGTGGCAGTGAAAATTTAATTCCTTTTTTAAGCTCCCCATACATGATAATACTAATTATAAATGCAACTAAAACAGAATGTATGATTAAATAGATTTGGCCAACAATTGGAGCCGTTAAAACAATATTTGACTGCATTCCATAGATTTCCATAAACCCTGCATAAACACTAACCATACCTATTGCAAAAGGAGTTGCAATAATTGCTGAGATTATCAAAAACATGACCGACATCATTACTGCAGATTTTCTTTCCCGTTTAAGTGCAAGTAGCTCTCTTAAATCATCTGAAACATCTGACAAAACATTTGTAATACTAGATCCGCTTTTTCTTGCATCCAGGATAATCTCAAAGACCCTCTCTATTTCACGAGATTTTAAACGTTTACTCATTGCTCTCCAAGCTTCATCAAAATTCCTACCCATTCTGATTTCAATAATCGTCCTACGCATTTCATCATACATTGGTCCCTCTCCATACTGTGACATATCTTCCATTGCATTTTCAAAGCTAAGTCCAACTTGTAACATGCTTGAAAGTTGTCTTAAAAAGTCAGGAGCGGTTTTTTCGATTTCTTGAGCTCTTCTCTCTTGTTTTACAATAACATATGTGAAAAGTCCGGGAATTACAAATAACGGTAAGACTAATGTAGATTCCGGCAGATTAAACATCAAGATTGAAAATGCTAAGATTAAATCTGAAAGTGAAATAAAAATTATAATCATGACTAAAACTTGCGATGCATCTGTAAAAATAGCTCCACTAAGTAAAAATTCCTGTAATTTTGATAAATATTTATCTGAAACAATATTGTCAATAATTCCTACCAAATAATCTATTGTTTTTAATTTCATGAAAATATATTAAGCTTTAAAATATTTAAAGTATTAGTGAGTTTTAAAAGCAATTTCAGGAAATGAAAACAATATTAATTGAAAATAAAACCTTGTAGAAACCCTTTTTTAAACTATTTGAATTGCTCCATTTCTAGAAACTTAAGGTTTTCCTGATGAAATTTTTTAATTATTATCATTATCACTCTAAATATCAGTTGCTTTTGTGCTTTCTCTCTCAACCTTTCTATACTATAGTTTAGATTTGGCAGGTTAATTAAATTGTGGATAAGGTTGTGATATTTCAGTTGGTATATTATTTGTTTTATATAATTGATATAATAAAAAAGTATATTTTTAAACCTTGTAGAAACCATATCAAAATTTATGGTAACATCGAATTTATTTAGTTGTTTTGTCTAAATAAGCCATATAGATTCTTTATTTTTAATTTTAACATGTTTTTCATTCATTATTATTTTTCACTTGAACATGTACTTAGCAAAAAAATTTTTCCAAAAATGCTTAGATTTTGATTTTAAGCGATTTAATTGCTTTAATTTTTTTACACTTGAAATATAACTTACTACTATTCAAATAATGCGATAAATAACTATATATAGTAAAATGGAGAATATATATTAATATGAAGACAAAAATAAAATATTTTCCATATTATTATTTGAATTCAAGACAGTTAAACCTTTCGAATTTTGGACTTAAAATTAACAAATGAAACTCAAGAAGAAAAAACTATTTTCCATTGCTAACCATGAAAAATATGCTGTTAAATTTTGTTGAATTAACCTATAACTATTTCCAAATGGATTTTTCCAAAGTATTTCCTGTGATTACAGGCAATTTATTATGTACAATCAGCCCGCAATTATTCACTATTTTAGCAATGAAAACCTATTTAAAGACAACCTATCGCGAAATAATTGAATGTTCGGAACTTATGGATAAAATAAGAAAATTCCTAGGTCTTAATAAGCTACCACACTTCACAACTATTCAAAAAATTCTTTGTAAAGAATGTCAGACACCATAATTAAAAGATTTAAATGACTTAATTAATTTTTATGCATCCATCAGAATGTAAAATTAGTTGCCATTGGAGGAAACAGGACACACAAGCGACTATGCTGATAAAATTATTATGCACATAATAATAGGCAAATCACGAAAAAGCTTACATTAAAAACCAATATTGCAATCAAATGTTGACACACGAATGATCCTAAAATTACGCAGCAAATAAAAGTCCAAAACATGATACACAATTCGCATTACCTTCAATTAGACAATTAATACCATACAAACCCCCTATTACATACTAGCAGACAAAGCCATATGATTTCCGAAGAAATAAGAAAAATGCATAAAATGAAGAAGTAGGAGCATTCGACCAAATACCATTAAAAAAAAGGTGCGACAACAGGGACATTATAGATTAAATAGTGCTACAATCTTCTGGCATGATGTCTATGCACGAAGAATGAATGTTGAAAGCGTGATTTCCGTAATAAAAAGAAGGATTTAATGGCGTTAATTTTAGTAGAAGTACAAGACTACAGAATAAAGAAACAAAACTCAAAGATGTATTATATAACATTTACAGAGCCATACAAGTTTTTTAGAAGAGGGTTTCTACAAGGTTTATTTTTATTTACTTTTATTTTTACTCCATATTTCAAAAATTTTATTACATATTTTATATAAAAAACAAAAATAAAAACAATGAATGACAGACTATCAACAATTAAAAAAAATATATGAAAATGGTTGATTATTTGGAAGAGAGATTCTAATAAAGAAATAAGTTTTTGTAGATTAAACAAAAACTTTTATATTATTTTAAAATTAAGTGATTATTATGACATCAGAAATAATGATATTAACTCCTAATGCAATTGCATTAGCAACAGATAGTGCAATAACTATTGATAATAGGAAAATTTATAATGGTGTGAATAAATTGTTCATATTATCTAATAATCCCCCTATGGGAATTATGACCTACAATGGAGCAAGATTTTTCAATATTCCTTTTGAAACAATTATAAAAGAATTCAGAAGTGAAATTAATGATAAAAATATTACTAAAACTATTGATTTTAAAGAAGAATTTGAAAAATATCTGCAAAAAATTCCTTCAAAATCTCCATATAAAGAATCTTTTGAAGACAAGCTTATGAAATTCATTGATATTGTTTCAAATGAGTATTATACTTTTGGTAAAAATGATTTTTTTAATAGATTAATGAATGTTATGCTTCCACTTGATTCTATTAAAATAGTTCAGGACAATATTCCATCAGAACACATTGAAAAAGCTAAAATAGAATTTAAAAATTTATGTTCTCAATTTAAGTATACTGATAAAGAAGAAGATTTTATTCAGCGTATTTTTAATTTGTTTATCAATGCTAATAATAATATTGATGAAAATTCTAAAAATGAAATATTCAATGAAATAAACACATTTAACGCTAAAAATAAAGTATTACCTATAAAATTTAATAATTTTATAGACGAAGTAAAGGGAAAAAATTTGATACCAATTTTTAAGTCTATTGGTGCTTTGCCCTTTGATGAATTGAGTAATCTTTGTGAATCATTAATTAAAGTAACCTCCCTTAAACGAAAAGTTCAACCAGATCTTGAAACTGTTGGAGGAGATGTTGATGTTGCAATAATTACTAAAGGCGATGGGTTTATTTGGACTAAACGAAAACATTATTTTAATGCAGATTTAAATCCTCAATTTTTCGATAGAAAAAATTTATAACATAAAATTTAAATTAAAATAATGATAAATTTATTAATGTAGTTCTAAGGTGGTTTTTATGGAAAATATATTGAGGCCTAAAAACAGTATAATGGTTGAAAATGATATTCCTAGTGATTATGGGATAGTTAAAGCTAGAGAAGCATTGAATATTGTTCATGATGTTGATGAAGATTTGATTTTTGAGAAAAGGACTGCTGAAGCATTAGAGCGTGTTGAAAGTAGAGGTGTTAAAGGAGTATCTGCAAGTCAATTTTTAAAAGAGTTGGACTCATGGTAGAATACATTGTTGATTGTGATGATAATTTTAAAAAGATAATTAGCAAATTGGATCAATCAATGAAAATAAGGTCAAAAAACAAATTAAGAAAATTATTGAAAATCCTTTAGTTGGTAAACCTATGCGTAATGTCCGTAAAGGAACTAGAGAAGTTTATGTTAAACCTTATAGGTTATCTTATTATTTTAATAAGAATGAAAATTTGATTATCTTTTTAGATTTTTATCACAAAGATAAACAATGAGTATTTAATTATTTTTTTACACTATTTTTATAATAAGTTTTAGTTCATAATGGCTCTTTCAAAAACTTGTGTGATTTTTTT
>NZ_CAUJAN010000008.1 GCF_963082495.1 Methanobrevibacter sp. V74 | reverse complement strand
CGTAATAATTAAATCATTAGTCAAATCATTACCATCTTTTTTATAAATCATTTTAATAGTGTGTTTTCCACTGTTTAAATTAAAAAAAGTAATATTCTCATTTATCCCACTACTAAGGATTTTATTACCATTTTCATAGTAATTAACATTGTAATTATTATTTTCGTAGAAAATTAAGTTATCAACAGTAACAGTATTTGTATTTTTAGGACGAAATACACTAAAAGTACAAGCAAATATATCACCTGGTTTACCCCAGTAAATAGTTTTACCTTCATTTTTAGCATAATTATTAACAAAAGAACAAGCACTTAAAGTACCATTAGCACCCCACCAATAAACAGCACCACCATACAGATTAGCATTGTTATTAACAAAAGAACAATCCTTTAAAGTACCATTAGCAGTATTCCACCAAACAGCACCACCACGATCAGCATGGTTATTATTAAAAGAACAATTCATTAATTCACCATTATAACCATCCCAAAAAACAGCACCACCCTCATATTTATAGTTATTATTAAAAGAACAATCCTTTAATTTACCATTATCACCCCACCAATAAACAGCACCACCATACAGATTAGCATTGTTATTAACAAAAGAACAATCCTTTAAAGTACCATTATCACCATACCAATAAACAGCACCACCATCAGCTGCATGGTTATTATTAAAAGAACAATTCTTTAATTCACCATTATTACCATTCCATTTAACAGCACCACCATACCCATCTACATGGTTATTATTAAAATAACAATCCTTTAATTCACCATTATTACCATACCAATAAACAGCACCACCATACTTTGCATGGTTATTATTAAAATAACAATCCTTTAATTCACCATTATTACCATACCATTTAACAGCACCACCATCTTCATCTGCATGGTTATTATTAAAAGAACAATTCTTTAATTCACCATTATCAGCATGCCAAAGAACAGCACCACCACGATCAGCATGGTTATCATTAAAAGAACAATTCTCCTTTAATTCACCATTATTACCATTCCAATAAACAGCACCACCATCAGCTGCATGGTTATTAACAAAAGAACAAGCACTTAAAAAACCATTATCACCATCCCATTTAACAGCACCACCATACCACCATTTAGCATGGTTATCATTAAAATAACAATCCTTTAATTCACCATTATTACCATACCAATAAACAGCACCACCATACCCATCTGCATGGTTATTATTAAAAGAACAATTCTCCTTTAATTCACCATTATTACCATACCAATAAACAGCACCACCATACCCATCTGCATGGTTATTAACAAAAGAACAATCCTTTAATTTACCATTATCACCATTCCAATAAACAGCACCACCCTTTTCTGCATGGTTATTGTTAAAAGTGCAGTTTTTTATATTGCCTTGTGTTCCATTTAAGTAAATAGCACCACCAAGTTCACGTGCGTGGTTATTTTCAAAGTAACAATTTTCTAAATTAGCATTATCTCCCAACCAGTCAATGGCACCACCCCAATCTGTTTGAGTATTATTAGCATTTATGAATCTTATATTTTTTAATGTGACTTGATTGTCACCTATCCAGAATATTTGTGTAGCTAATTTTCCGTTAAGTACATGGTTTTTACCATCAATAGTTAAAGGTTTATTAATTATTATCGCATTATCTCCAGATACATATGTATAGTCTTTATTTAGAGTTATTGTACTACCAGAACTTGCACCATTGATTATGTTTTGCAAATCAGTAAATGTTGAAGTAGATCCTTTTAAATCGCTTTTGTTCATTTCAACATTTAATCTATCATTATCTTCAACTTCTAAAATTGTAGTATTTTCACTTAAATCTATTTCAGATGTTGCATTGTCTTGTGCTGAAACAGCTGAAATAGATAAAAATATTAAAAATAAAAATACTATTATAATTTTATTTAAATTCTTAATCATTTTATATCATCCTCCGGATCTTAATATTTTCATAATTAAATGAAATTGAATCAATATAATATTTAAATAATTAATAATGATTCTATACAATCATCTATAAATAATTAACTGTTCTGAATCAACCCAGTTAATTTAAGAAATTTATTTTTTAATTTTTAATTATAGTATTTTATTATTCTTATTTTTCTTATTTAAATCTTTTATTTGATATTGTATTGGTTTATATGATTTATTTTTTATTTTTTTACTTTTTTTATGGGTTTTTGATTATTTTTTTTATTGATTTTTCATTTTTGATTATTTTAATTTTTGTTTTAAATTCGTTTAATTTGCTTGTAATTGGATGTGTTTACTTTAATAGTTTTTATATTTGTTTAAATTATTTTATGTTTGATTTTAATTTCAGGGAATATTTTGTGATGAAACTTGGGAAATAAATTAGGATAAATATGAAAAATCGAAAATATATATAAAATATGATGATGGAAAAGTGCATTTTGTTCGTATTCGAAAAACTACTTTAGGAAGTATAATTAAGTATTCTTTCTATGATTGTGGTCGAACGACTGCTGTAGAGGCTATAAATTTTTATTAGAAGTGATAAGAAGGATAAAAATATGACTTTAACTAAATCCGATATTTCTCAAAGAAGAAAATTGCTTAATCATATTTGCTGTGTTAGACATGAATGAAGACTTTATTGATGGAATTTACAATGATCCAGATAGACCTGGTCTTTATAAAGGATATTCAATATTGGTAGGTGATACTAGCATCTGTGATGCACCATAATATTGGATACAGTGAAAAACAACTAAAAGAATAGGGTGCTAGATTTATGTAAATAAATCTAGTTCGGATTGGACTTCTTTTTTAGTTAGGAGTGTTGTTTGTTCGTCAGTTTTTTCGCCCACTTGTTGATTTTCATTTGTTTCATTATTTTCCTTAGATTTTTTAGATTTTCTTGATTTAATTGGTTCAAGATCTATTCTGCCTTCAGCCAATTGTTGTAGTTTTGTTTTTGTGTCGAAGCCTTGTTGTATGACTAGTGTTGATAATAATATGCATAGATAGATGTTTCTTCTCATGGAACTCTGAGTATATGCGTGGAATTCACCTAATCCAAATGCATCTTTGCATACTTTGAAGAAATCTTCAATTAAGCCCCTTATTGGTTTTAATTTCTTCCAATTTTCTAGTTTTTCATATAATATTGTTGTTAACTCGAGGAATAATTCTTTATTCTCTTCTAAAGTATTTTCATCGTAAAATATATCCAATGATGTGGACATTCGCGCATCTTAAATTTTTCAATAGTGAAGTAAATGCGAGGAAATATGACTGCAACAACGTTATACTTGTTAATCGCGTTAATATAGTTTTCCATGGAGTAATACCCTTTATCAAAAAGAATTACTTGTCTTTTTTTGAGTAAACGCCTTCTACTCAATTCTTCTAAAACTTCATCAAAAATTTTACTATCATTTTTCGCACCAGAATGGATAATTACAGAAATGGGGCATAATGAATCTTTTTCTAAGACTAAAGTGACTTTAAATCCTATATAATAGCCTTTAGTGGTTGAAAAACCCATATCTAAATCTAATTTTTCAAGATGTTCGGGACTCACGTATTTCTTTAGAATATTAATATCACAAGCTACTGGAGTTGCATCAACAATCCAATCACTTTTACGATTCTTATTTAGCTTAAGGAACAATTTGAAAAAGCTGTTGCTAATATTATTGTATTGATTAGGAGAATAACGACTCAAGTATTCATAAACCTGTGCTTCACTCGGCACCTTTTTAATTCATTCATTCTCAATTTTTAAGAACCTTTTTAGTTTTTTATCAATGTTAATCTCATATATTACTCTAGAAACTGGATAATTATAGAATTTACTTAAAAAAACGATTTTTATACATGTAATCATCATTTTAATGTTTTTTATTCCATTTTCACTAAATATGTGTCTGTTCTTTTTATCATCGATATTTATAAATACTTTGTCCAACAATCTAAATTTACGGCATCTTTTAGTATAATTTAATCCAGGCAACATGTTAATTCACTAATAAAATATTTGTTGCTCATTATATTTAAAATTAATTATTAATTGATGCCGTTTTTTAATATAACAAAATTATAAATCGTGGGCTACAAATTTGAGTAAAAAAATACACGAAAATAAGAAAAATAATATCAAACTGAAGGTTATTTACAACTCAAAAATCTAGCACCCTATAAAAGAATTAAATAATTCTCACCTCGATATATTAAAAAAGGAATTGATCAGATTTATCATGTATAGCAGATACACACAAACAGATTTCATATTAACATCCACAATAACCAATAGCAGGATGGGACATGAAATTTTTTAATTTTTCATAGAATTTTTTATTTTAAAAATTTTTTGCAATAATTTTATTTTTCAGTTGTTTTCTATTGTTTATTTTGTTGTATGTTCTTTTTAAGTTGTGTTTTGTTGTGTATAGTTTAAGTTCTGTATTTATTTGTTTTAAGTCTGTTGTTGTGAATTTTGTTAGGTGTATGTTTTGTTTCATGTTTTGTAAATGGTAGTTTCTGCTGTTTTTTTGAGCGTATTTTTGTAGATTTTTTTTTGGGGGGGCTTTTCTGGTTTTCTATTTTTCTTTGCATTTTTATTTTTATTTTTTTTGGGAAATGTTTTCCATAGTCGCTGATTATTCTGTATCGTTGTTTTTTTACTGCAATATTTTTGTACTGGGCAGTTTTTGCATTCTTTGGTTCAATGTGTGATTCTTGTTTTGTTTTTGTATTGGTATTCGCTTTTTTTCTATAGTAGTGGTTGACCAATGGGGGGCGGATATTGGTCATCATTTCGTGATCATAGTTGATAATTATCTTTGGAAAAATGGTTTTTTTTTTCGGACAATATTTACTATTTTTTTTCTTTTCTGGGTGTCCGCCAAAAATCTAAAATTAATTTTTGAAACTGATTAAAACTACTTTAATTCAAAAACAAAGAAAAATTTGCATCAAAAAAATTACTTTTGGCGAACACCCATCATAAAAATCTTGAATCTGGATCATTTACACTTAATTACATCATTTTTTCCAGGATTCTTTAAGCTTTTCTTCGAGTGTTTCAAGCTTTTTTGTAAATTTTTTTTTCAGGATTTTTCTTCTGGATTGTTTTAAGAGGTTTTTTTTACTTGAAGCTCTCAATTTATCTTTGGTCTCCATCATTTTTTCAAAGGATTTTTTTATTGATTTTCTCTTACTGTTTCTTGGAATTTTTCTTTGTTTGTTAATATGATTCAGGAACACTAATTTTTCCAGATTCATTTAACGCCCAATTCCAAATCTTCTTCTTGATCCAATTTATAATACTTTTCTTCCAAGTGTTCTTTTCATGATTATTTTTAATTGTTGTTCATTGGTTATTATTTTTTAAAGATGTTTTTGCTTTTACTTTAGTTCCATCTAAAACTCTAAATGGCGGATTTTCTTCTTTTGCAAATCTTTAAAAGTTGTTTTAAAAGCTTCATCAATTAAATCAGGTATAATCCAATTTGAATCTTATAAAATTGTCCCTATAAACTGGCTTTTGCATGCCTGCTAAAGTACATATAAGCAATATTCAGTTCTTGTTCTTCTCTCAATTAGGAGAAGACAATCCACCATCAAATAACACTCATCCAAACCAATCCTAAGCAACATTTCACGAGGATAAGCAGGTTCACCAGGCTTATCACGAAAAACTCCTTGTTAGCTTCGGAACAATCAATTTGATCAACCACATTTTTAATAAAATAACACAGATGACCTTCAGGAATCAAATTACTCAAGTCCATAGGCACCAACATAGTCTGATTAATAGTATCATCTTTTAAAACCATAAATAAAACAACCATAAATATTAATATTTATAATAAAAGATTGTACTTCATAGTATATAAAATTAAAGGAAAAAAATAAGCGAAAAAAATTTTAAAAATTAATGAGAATCATGTCCCATCCTGAAAAAAGAAAAAAAAGATGTAAAAATTTACATCATTGGAGGCATTCCACCCATAGCGGAAGGATCCATACCCATATCTTCAGGGCCTTTTGTGGATGCAATTACATCATCGATTCTTAAAATCATTTCAGCAGATTCGGATGCAGATTGAATAGCTTGTTTTTTAACACGTTTAGGTTCAATTACACCAGCTTCTTTCATGTCTGCTACTTTACCTGTGAATACATCCAATCCCATGTAGAAAGATTTTTCTTGTGCCGCTCTTAAATCTACTAAGGAGTCAATACTATCTAAACCAGCGTTTTCAGCTAAGGTTTTAGGTACGATTTCTAAAGCTTCTGCAAATGCATTTACTGCTAATTGTTCTCTTCCGGAAATAGATTCCGCATAATCTTTGAGTTTTTTAGCCATTGCAATTTCAGGAGCTCCTCCACCAGCAACAACTTCATCATCCTCTATGGTAGCTGCTACTACACCAATTGCATCTTCAATTGCCCTTACAATTTCATCTACAATGTGTTTGGTACTTCCCCTTACAAATAAAGTTACAGATTTTGCACCTGAGCATTCTTCTACGAAAATCATTTCTTCGCCGGATATTTTTCTTTCTTCAACAGTTCCAGCAATACCTAAATCATCAGCAGTCAAATCATCTAAGTTAGTAATAACATTAGCACCGGTTGCTCTGGATAATTTTTCAATATCGGATTTTTTAACTCTTCTTACTGCCAATACTCCAGCTTTAGACAAGTAGTGTTGTGCTAAGTCATCAATACCTTTTTGTGCAAATAATACATTTGCACCAGCATCAACCACTTTATCCACCATATCTTTAACCATTTTTTCTTCTTGTTCAATGAAAGCTTGCATTTGAGCAGGATCAGTAATTCTGATTTCAGCATCAACTTCAGTTTCTTTTACTTCCAATGGTGCGTTAACCAATGCGATTTTAGCATCTTTGATTTCAGATGGCATACCTGGGTGTACTCTTTCTTTATCTACGATTACACCTTCAACTAAGTTAGATTCTTCAACAACAGCTCCATCTTTTTTCTCGATTTTGATGTTATCAGCATCAACTACGCCGTTTTCTGCTACAGCTTCAACAGCATCTACGATTAATTTTGCTAATGGTTCACGTGCTGCTTCAGTTCCTTTACCAGTCATAGCAGTCATAGCTACTTTCATTAAGGTTTCAGAATCTACTTCATCGATTGCGATTTCATCTAAGATTTCTTGTGCTTTTTCAGCGGCTTTTCTGTATCCCATAGCTATGATTGTTGGGTGGATATCAGAATCAAGTAATCCTTCAGATTTTTTTAATAATTCACCAGCAATAATTACTGCAGTTGTAGTTCCATCCCCAACTTCATCTTCTTGGGTTTTTGCTACTTCCACAAGCATTTTTGCTGCAGGATGCTCAATATCCATTTCTTTCAAGATGGTTACACCATCATTGGTTACAACAATATCTCCAAGTCCATCGACTAACATTTTGTCCATTCCTTTTGGACCTAAAGTAGTTCTTACAGTTTCAGCTAATACTTTACCAGCTAAAATGTTATTTCTTTGTGCATCTTTACCGACAGACCTGTTAGTACCTTCAGGTAAAATAAAAATTGGTTGTCCTTGTGCCATTAATAATCACCTTTTTTAGTTTATAAATAATTAGATCAGTTTAAACATCAACATGAGAAAATAAGTTATAGTGTTGACAAAACCTTTCTACATAATACATGAGTTTAAGGTTATATAAATACTTTGCGATATAAAGTAAATTAAAGTAAGAAAAAGATGAATTGGAAAATCCATATGAAAATGACTCTTGAAATATTGAATTGAGCGAAGAGCATTCTAATTGAAATTATATGAAACTGCCAAATAATTGGCATTAGGATTAATTAAATGAAAGAATATCTAAAAAATATGTAAGGAATTAAAATAGAATATACATGAAGATAATGAATATATGAAAAATGAAAAAAATAATTTGGCAAAGTTATCTGCCCTGTTTTTTCTCTAATCTGAAAGGAGGAGTAGCTTCCTGAGTTTCATAAGCTTCTTGTTCCTCTTGCAAATCATTAAAGAAATTATTAATTTCTTCTAATCTTACGATTTTATCTTCTTTTCTTTGTAACTCACTTTGAAGCCTAATATAGTCTTCACGTGAAACAGAATGTTCTTTTAAATAACGAAGTTCGCTTTCACGAGCATTGAGTTCAGTTTGCAATTCATTTTGAAGATTAATATAATCCTCTTTAGAAACAGACCTTTCCTTTAAATAGTTAATTTCACTATTTCTAGCATCAATTTCACTATCAAATCTTTCTTGAAGATTGATGTAATCTTGTTTAGGAACAGAATTTTCCTGTAACTCCGCAAGTTGACCATCTAAAGATTTAATTTCATGACTAAATTTAGACTGTAAATCTTCATAGTCTTTTTTAGGGATAGAGTCATGTTTTAAATCTTCGATTTCAGTGTTCATCGCATTAATTTCAGAGGTGAATTGAGTTTGAAGGGAAATATATTCATCTCTAGGAATTGTTTGTTGTTTTAACATATCGAATTCAGTATTAATTTGAGCAATTTCACTTTCTTTAATACGAATTTCATTATTTTTAAGCTCAATTTGCTTTTCAAGCTCTAAAATTTGTGCTTGAGCTTCAACATCATTTTCTAATTTAAGAATTTTAATTTTATATTCATCAATTGTTCTTGAAAGAGTGTTAATTTGAGCATCTTTTTCTGCATTACTTATATAAGACTCATTTAATCTTTCATTAACATCAGCTAATTCTTTTTTCTTATAATCACGCAATTGTTCTGCGAAATACTCTTTAATTTCATCAAGAGAATTATTTACATAATCCAATTCATAGATTCTATCTTCTTGATTTTTAATAAGAATATCTTTTTCTTCCATCTGCTTTTTCAAAAGATTAATTTCATCTTCAGCTTTAAATTTAATAACAGAAACTTCTTTTTCTTTATCTATGATATTTTTTTCAAGTTCTTTAATTCGCTGTGGAGTGTTGTCATTGGCTTTTTCTACTTCAAGCACGGTTAACTCTAATTTTAGTGAATTAAGTTCAAGTAGGCAAGAACGAATTAAAGATTGTAAAGTATCTTTTTCATCATCAATTCCAAGTTCCATTCTATCCCTTAGTTTAAATTTTTTCCCAATATTCATTTCCAAATAATAATTTAATATTAAATTGAAAATTATGATATATTTTACAATATAATTCCTTGTTATAAAGTATTAATTTTATACTATTTAAATTAAACCCTTAAATTAATTGAAAAATGAAATTAAAAACAGATAGAAAACAGATAGAAAAACTAGAAAATATTAAAAAAAATAGAATAAAATAATTGATAAAATTAAAGTATTTTATCATTAATCAATTCTGCATTTAAAATAGAAGCTCCAGCTGCACCGCGAATGGTATTATGTCCAACCAAAATATATTTAAAGCTATTGTCAAATGCTGCATCTTTTCTGAGTCTACCAACAGTAACAGACATGCCATCACCACCATTTCTATCCATTCTCGGTTGTGGCCTGTCAGATTCCTCTTTGACAATTACTGGATTTTCAGGAGCTGAGAATAAATTAAGTTCCTGAGGCAAACCTTTAAAGTTAGCCATGTTGTCCTTTACATCATCAATTTCGAATTCATCAGCAAGGTCGATGAAAACCGCTTCAGTATGACCATCAATAACCGGCACCCTATGACATGATGCGCTTAATTTGAAATCCGCTCTAACTACATCATTTCCATCATATGATCCAAGCAAATAAAGTGATTCGCTTTCCATTTTTTCTTCTTCCCCTCCTATGTAAGGAACAAGATTATCAACAATAGCCATTGATGGAACACCATTATAACCTGCACCAGAGACAGCCTGCATAGTTGACACTCTAACCGATTTAACATCGAAATTATCAACAATAGGTTTTAATGTTAAAGCTAAAGCAATAGTAGAACAATTTGGATTAGTTACAATGAATCCATCCCAGTCATTTTCCTTTTGTTGAGCATCAATCATGTCTAAACATTCAGGATTGACTTCAGGAATTACTAATGGAATGTTATTATTCATTCTATGTGCACTGGCATTACTTGCAACAACATAATTTTTTGCAAATTCCTTCTCAACAGTAAGTGCAAAATCGGCTGGAAGAGATGAAAATACAATATCCACATCATCATCCATAGATTCAGGATTAGTTTCAATGACCTCTATGTCTTTTACAGACTCGGGCATTTCATTATCCATATACCAAGTAGTGGCATCCTCATATCTTTTACCCGCAGACCTAGAAGATGCTGCTAAAGCTGTAACTTCAAAATCTGGATGATTTTCAAGCAATTGTATAAATCTTTGACCTACCATCCCAGTTGCTCCAAGTATTCCTACATTAACCATATTTAACACCTAGTCTAATCCTATAACATCATTCATGCTACTAACAACACCAGTTTCAGCATTTGGAATGTATCTAATAGCTTTAATTACCCCAGCAATAAATACTTCTCTTGAATGTGCTTGATGTTTGAGTTCAATTCTCTCCCCATCACCGACAAACATCACAGTATGATCACCAACAATATCTCCGCCACGGATAGCATGAACTCCAATTTCTTCAGGAGTTCTTTTTCCAACTAAACCATGCCTTCCATAAACTCCAACTTCTTCAGTGTCCCTGCCTAATTCTTCAGCAATAACTTCGAATGCAGTCATAGCTGTTCCGGATGGAGCGTCCTTTTTCTGGTTGTGGTGAGCTTCAATAATTTCAATATCGAAATCATATAACAATGGAGCTAATTTCTTTAAAGTATTGAAGAATACATTGACTCCAATAGACATGTTTGAAGAAATAACTGCCGGAACATTGTTTTTTTTAACATTATTAATGTTTGATTGCATTTGCTCTTCACTAAATCCAGTAGTGCCTACAACAATTCCAACACCACAAGAAGTTGCGATTTTAATAGTTTCAACTGCTGCAGGAGCAATAGTGAAATCAACCAATACATCAGAGTCTGTTGCTTTTAAAGTTTCTTCTAATTTTTCAGAACCGACAATTTCAACACCAATTTCCCCAATTCCAGCTTGAAGACCAGCATCTTTTCCTGCAAGAGGAGTGTTAGGCATTTCAATAGCTGCAACTACTTCCATATCATCCTGTTCTGTGATTTTTTTAATAATTCCAGAGCCCATTCTTCCTGATGCTCCAGTTACGGCTACTTTAATCATATTATTACCTGTTTAAATTAATTCTGAGTCTTTCAATGCTTTTTTAAGAATTTCAACATTTTCTTCTTTCATTTCGCCTAACGGTTGTCTTAAAGGTCCCGCTGGCAATCCCATAATATTCATTGCGGTTTTAACAGGAACCGGATTACTTTCAATAAATAATGCTCTGATTAATTCAAGCATTTCATAGTGAAGTTCCATAGCTCTTGTATAATCATCATTTAAGATACTGTCAACCATTAAAACCATTCTTCTAGCATCAACATTAGCAGAAGCAGAAATTACCCCAGTTGCTCCTACAGCCATGAGAGGTAAAGTCAATGAATCCTCGCCTGAAAGAATATTGAAATCATCTTCAAGTCCTTCCAAAGTAAGTGATCTGTAAATGTCGGATACTTTATCAACACTTCCACTAGCTTCTTTAACAGCGTCAACACCATCAATTTTAGCCAATTCTACAATAGTTTCAACATCCATATTAATTCCAGTACGGGAGGGTACATTATATGCAATAATTGAAATATCAGCTGCTTCAGCAACAGTTCTGTAATGTTCAATCATTGCGTGTTGTTGTGGTTTGTTGTAATATGGAGTGATTAATAATGCAGAGTCTGCTCCAGCATCATAAGCATATTTAGTTAAAGAAATGGCCTCAGAAGTTGCATTACTTCCTGTGCCTGCTACAGTATCAACCCTGCCATCAACTTCATCAACTAAAATATCGATGATTTTTTGATGTTCTTCATGGGTTACAGTAGCAGATTCGCCAGTAGTGCCTGCACCTACTAAACCTGAGACTCCTTTCTCAATCAAATAGTTAATATTTGACCTGAATCCATCTTCATCAATTTCTTTATTTTCTGTGAATGGAGTTACCATTGCAACATATGTTCCTTCAAAGTTCATTCTAAAACCTCATTAATTAATTCACGTGCTTTATCACCATCTTCCCAGTTAACGAATAATACAATAGCTGTTTGTGATGAAATAATCTCGACAATGTTGATATCATTTTTCCTAAGTGGCTCTGTAATATCTGAAATAATTCCAGGAGTATCAATTATATCCGGACTTACAAATGTAATCATTGCAGTATCCCTTCCTAGAGATAGGGAACTTAACACATCAGTTTCAAGAACTACATTATGCAATAAATGATATGCCTTGTTCGAATCAGCTTTATCCACAAATGCGGTAATTGAGTTTTGACCAGCTGAAATACCGAAAATATTAATATCTTCCTCAGCTAGACTTCCAGTTAAACGAGCTAGCAAACCGGTAGTTTTTACCATTGCCTCTCCGACAATAGCTATAAGAGAAATAGGATTCTTGTACTTAGTTACACATTTCATCATGTCACCTTCATAAGGACCTACAATACGTGTGCCTTTAGAGGACAAATCCCCATTAGCGAAATTTATAATTTTTGCAGTTATTAATGGATCTTTATATTTTAATGCATGAGGATGTAAAACCTGAGCTCCATGAGTGGCTAAGTCTCTCATTTCTTCAACTGAAATTTTATCTAATAGTTCAGCCTCTTTTATTTTATTAGGATCAGTTGACATTACACCATCTACATCAGTTACAATTATCACTTCATTTGCATCTAAACAATGCCCAATTAAAAATGCAGTTACATCACTGCCCCCTCTTCCAAGAGTTGTGATTTCACCATTAGGACCTTGTCCTAAAAATCCGCAAATAACTGGAATAATTCCTTGATTGACAATTTGTATAATCCTTTCAGTTATTTTATTAGTTGTATTAAAATCAATTTTTGCTTCTAAGTAATTGGAATCAGTTTTGATTGGCCATAACTCACTATAAGGATCAATAAATTCTGATTTTACACCTAAAGATTCGATAGTTGCTGAAAATAACCTAGCACTGGTCAATTCACCCATAGCCATGATTTCTGCCTTTTGTTTATCCGTTAAACTTCTACCAATAGCTTCATCAGATAATCCGATGAGGTCATCAGTAGTCTTATTTACAGCTGAAACTACAACTACTACTTGGTTACCTTTCATATATTCATTCACGACTGATTGCGCCGCTTTTTTGATTCTAGAACCATCACCTACCGAGGTTCCACCAAATTTTACTACTACTAAATCCATTAAGTTCACCTATTTCTTAAAAATATTAATTGAATTTTTGTTAGATTATCAATTAAATAAAATATACATTTCTATTTCTATTTAATCATATTAATAAACTTTAATTAAAACATGCATTCCTAGAAACTTAAGATTTTTTATTTTTTTTATCATTGTTTATTCATTGAAAATTGCTAATTTTGATTTATTTTGCTTTAATCCGTTATTATTTATTTTAATACTTTATTAATTAATTTTAATTTATTTATATCTAATTTTAATAATTATTAATAGTTTATTTTAAATATTATTAATTATATATATATTTATATAAGTAATTAAAGTTTTTTAATCATGAATTTATTTGATTGGGGGTTGGATTGATGTATTCTTATGATAGATTTGTCAAAGATTTTTTCAGTTTATTTGATGTTTTTATATCTGAAAAATATGTAACTGAAGATAATAAGTTTATTAGAGATAGAAAAATTGACTCAAAAAGAGTATACAACATTTATTCTTTCTCAAAGAAGCTGTACATCTTATATTGAAACGATTAGATTTTTCACAATAGGATTGAATAAGAAGTTTAAAACAATTTCTAGCCAAGGAATTGGAAAACAAAGAATGTTCATTGACCCAAAAGTTTTTATTGATATGAATGAATCTTTTATTGACCAATTATATGGCAAATATTCTGGATTTTCAAAATTTAAAGGATATATTGTTAGTGCTTGTGATGGAAGTATTATTGATCTTCCCAATGTTACTTTAACACGTGAAGAATTCCCTGTTGGTGATGAAAACCTGTTAAAAGAAAAAGAATTCGTGCAAGAGTTTCATGTCTTTTAGACGTTCATTCTAAACATATTTTAACAGCAAAAATTGTTGAAACAACAATAAATGAAGTAGATTTAGCAATTGAACATTTAGAGAACTTAAAACAAAGATTAAACATTACAAAATTAATTACCATTTACGATCGAGGATATCCATCAATCGAACTCATGGCAAAAACCATTGATTTAAACTCTAAATTTTTAATAAGACTACCAAAAAATGTATTTAGACATTTAATCAAACAAATGAAGACTAATGATGAAATTATAAAAATAAATTTAACAAATAATAGATTAAGTCATTTTGATGATGAAAATTTAAAAGAAAAAGCAAGAAAGATGGGGCGATTAGAAATTCGCATAGCATTAGTAGATATTGGTAAGAACGAACCTGAAATACTTGCAACAAATTTAACATCTGAAGAATTCTCAACAGAAGATTTAAAAGAATTATATGGTAAAAGATGGTCAGTTGAAACTGGATTTGACAGATTAAAAAATTTAATCGAAATCGAAGATTTCAGCGGAATTCGAAGAACAATAATCGAACAAGATTTTCACGCCCACATATTCGTTTATAACCTAGCAATGACAATTAAAAATCATGCAGAAAACAATATAACAAGAATACCCAGAAATAAAGATGAAAAAATAATTTATCAGTCGAATTTCGCAAAAATAACGGGAAACATCTATTTATTCTTATTTGACCTAATATTTGAAACGCAAACGAAAAGAGAGCAAATAATCGATTTTATAGTAAAAGAAGCATCTAAAGAACTAATACAATATAAAGAAAATCAATACAATAATAAAGAACGAAAAACCCCGGATGTTTATAATAAACATCCAGGAAACAAGAAAAAAACACACTAATCAAATAATTTCACCAAAAATTAGTGAGTTTTCACATCTTGTTTAATAGTTCTGTTCACAAATCATATAAAAAACTTACGAAAATCAAATCCTAATCCCAAAATAATATAACAACGTTATCAAATAAACAGAATTAATAAAAAATTTCACATGAAAAATCTTAAGTTTCTAGGAATGTAAAACATGGGACTGTCAACTTGTTAGGTCTTGAGTGTGTATTTTGTGTTTATTTTTTTATTTTTCATTTTAATCTGTAGTTCATGTTGAATTTTCTTGTAGGTGTGGGTCTTCTGGCCAATTTTCTGTTTTTTTTTAAATTTTTTCAGACGATTTGATGCATAATTTGATTATTGTTCGATGGATATTTGTCGTTTTTAGGTGTAATTTTCGATGTAATATCTGTTTTTAATGTGTTGTAATTAGTTTCTATTCCCCATTTTTGAGAGTAAATTTCAAATATCTTCTGTTGTCTATCATGTTTTTTGGTAAATTGGTTAATAACTTTTTTATTCCAAATTCTTCTCTAACATTTTCAAAGTCAGGAAATTTCAAAATTAGAACCATCACCTGTGGTTAAGAAAAATCCATTTATATGTTTTAAATAAAGGATTATTGATCTTATAATTAATTTTTTTAAATATTCATTGATTATTTTTCTTTAAAAATCAAATGGATTAGTTTAAACAATTCTACAGCAGATTTACGAATTTCTATTTTTCCAAGAAAATAGAAAAATTAATTAATGAATTGCCCCAATATTAATAATGAGGACTTTTGTTTTATTTTCATGCTTACAATTGTCCTCAATTACCCTATACCTTTTTTAAACACTAAAATTAATTTAATAAAACTTTAATTTAATCTAATTAATATTATATAAAAATAACTATTTTTACAACATATTAATAAAAACAATGAATTTAATCATTAAAATATTATCTTCATAAGTAAGTTCAAATATAATAGACACTAAATTATTTTAATCAAAGATTGAAGATGAATAACAAATCCATTTTAAAAAGTAAAAATAATGTACATCAATTAAATCCAACAAATAAATAGCATTATAATAATGAAGAAATAAACCTAAAAAATCAAATTTCTAAATTGACAACATTGTAAAACATGCATCAAAATCGCTGAAAAGTTTAAAATAAAAAAAGAGTGAAAAATAAATATGAAAAAAAGCTTATTCGTGGGTTTGTTCTAACCTTACAAGCCTAGTTACATATCCTGCAATTTTATTTCTTAAATGTTTAGTACTTACAGTAGAGTATTCCTGTACTAATTTTTTGTTTTCATCAAAATCAGTAGTAAAAACACCATTGTGAGTTTCGATTAATTCTTTTGCTAAACGTTTAACAAATGAAGTTCTAATATTGCCCATTAACATTCCTCCCTTAAAATTTCTTTTGCTCATTTTTACTTAAAATAGTCAGCATATTTACTATTTGATCAATTATATCAACGTCAAGATTATTTTCCTTGGCCATCCTCTCGATTTTTTCATGAATTGCATCCTCTCTACTTTTATCGTAAATTGGCATTTCAAGATATTGTTTAGAAAGAGATATATCTTTTGCAAGAGAAGTTCTTTCGGAAATTAAATCAAATAACGCATTATCAATTTCATCAATGCGTTTTCGGGATTTCTCGAGAAGTAGCTCTGCCTCTTCTTTATTATTAAAAGATTTTATTTCATCATTACTTTTCAAAAAAAATCACCAAATTGATAATAATATGATTTATTGAAATCCTAGTATATAAACTATATGTTTACTATTTAAAGAAACGATTTAAATTTCAAAATGATTTGATTATTGAAAGCAATTTTGCCTGACAAACAACAGCGAAAGGACATTAATAAAAATTCCCTTAGACAATTGAATTAAATTTTAATAATGCAATCATCATATTATATGAGGTTTTAACCGTTTTTGCAGTTACAGTATTATGTGGAAGCAATACTTCGCAAATAACTGCAGGAATACCTTTTTTATTAACATTATCAGCCAGCGCTCCAGGATATTGTTGACCTGCATATTTATAAATTCTTTTGTTAACTTTAGCATACCTTGCAATGTATTTTGTCAGTTTATTGCATTTTTTCGCAGGAGCTTTAGATCCCATTACAATATCTTTTCCGGGACTCCCTCCAGGTTGGGTCGTGTGGAAATCACCATAAGCATCAGCGTTGCACTTGACAACAAGATTTACTATTTTATTAGAGATGGTTCCAGCTTTATTAGCTACACGATTATAATCAGTTCCGGTATGTCTTACTTTTTTAGAAATTGCTTTAATATTAACAAAAGGCATAATATAAACAGTTCCTTTAATTGGAGTTTTGCTCAAATACTCAATTAATTTCATTACACCCACTTGAGAGGATAATTCATTACCATGAACCCCCGCAGTGATGAATACGATTTTGCCTTTTCCCCCTTTAAATTTTAAAAGAAGATTTCCTTTTTTAGCAGCTTTAATAGCTTTTTTTATCCATTTATTATTAGGCATGTTCTTTTTAAGTAATTTGACTTTAGAAATATCTCCTTTATTGCCCCATTTAAAAATTTTCATGGTAATATTATTTGACACAGTATAAGTATTTTCACCAGATAAATTCCCAACATAATAGTTTATTGTGTATTTGCCTGCATCATAATTAAGTTTTAATGTAGCTATACCGTTAGAATCGGTTTTGGTATTATAAACATTACCTGCTACTTTAAATCTTACATTTTCCCCAATAATCACACTACCATTTTGATTAAATACTTTAAGAGAAAACTTCGCTTTAGTTCCATATGTACTTTTAATGTTTTTAGCAGATACTTTAGATGGAATCTGAATAATTTCTTGACTCGAATCATCACCATCATTATCTGTACTTAACGTGTTATTTTGATTTGAATCATCACTAATTGAAACTTCAATATTATCTTGTTCTACTTCTGATATTTCACATGCGCTATCTGAAGCAGAGATATTTTCAGTTGCTGAAACTGCAGAAATACTGATAAATACAGCTAAAAGCAACAATAAAACACACATCTTTTTCATAAAAAACAACACCCCTCATTATCCACTTTAGTTTTAAATATATGTCCTTCATACTTCATCCAGGACTCCTGGACATTATCAATAGAATTATCATCAACAATAGCAACAAAAGATGAACCTGTTCCAGACAATCCTGATGCTAAAGCTCCAGATTCAAGAGCATCAACAGCAATTGAAGAATTAAAACCTAATGATGCGGAATAAATCAATCCATTTAAATTCAAAGCACTGAAAAATTCCTTTTTACATGCAAAATCATATGCAACTTCAACTAATGGAGCTAAAACTTTCATGCGTTCCACATTAGAATCGCCAGACTTTGAATAAAAATCAGGCATATAAATTAAAACAGAATAATCCTCCATTTTCTCTTTTAAAATGAATTTTCTGTTTTTATTGTCTGTGATGACAACTCCTCCAAAGTAAGATGCAGTTGCATCATCAAATGATCCGGTAATTGTAACACCGGCATCGATTGATGCATTTACAGCCATATTGACCACTTCCAAATCAGTTAATGGAGTTAAATTATATTCACAAGCAATAATATCAGATACTGCTTTGACAGCAGCATTTGATGAAGCGCTACTGCTTGAAAGACCTGATGCTACAGGCAAACGGGATTTTGTTTTTAAGCTAATTCCAAAATCATTGAAATCAATATTATAATGATTGAAAACTTTATTTACACATAAATCCATCAATGTATTGTCTGCACCAACGTCATTTACACATGCAATCCCACTGGAAGTCGTTTTTGCCTCGCATTTTATATCAAGTCCAATTCCAAAAGCAGAACCAAAACCCGTTGCAATAGCATTAATTATTGTTGCAGAACCGGGAGATCTTACAGTTTTTTTCATTATTTAACCTCATCATAAGGAATATCAACTTCAGAGAAATCCAATGCCCTATTTCTAGCATTCCTCGATAAACTTAATCTTAAATTATCATCATTAACAATATTATCAATTGCTTTAGATATTGAATTGACATTATTTGGATTAACCAGTAAACCAACATCTTTTGTAATAATCTCTGAAATTCCGCCAACATTACTTCCAATAACTGGTTTGCCACAAGCCAAAGCTTCAATTAACACCAAACCAAAACTTTCTGAAAAAGACGGCAATACTAAAACGTCACAGCCTGGAATGATGTTTTCTACATCCCTTCTTGAACCGGCAAATATCACATCGGGAATATTTTCGTCTTCAACTTTTTTCTTAAGTTTTTTAAATAATGGGCCATCTCCAACAATTATCAAATAATAATCACTATCTGCAATTTTTTTAGCCTCAAGAAGCGAATCAACATTTTTTCTTTTAATTAAATTTCCAACAAAAAGAACAACAGGTTTATCCTCAAGATTATATTCCTTCTTAAAGGAATCATTTTCATTAGTTGAAAACTTAGTAATATCTACAGAATTCCATGAAAGTTTGGTCTTATTAGCTATCCCGACAATACCAGTTTCAATAATTTCATCTCTTAAAGCATTACTTACAGCAAAAATACCATCAGCATCATTTAATACATTTCTAATTCTAGAACGCATCAATGGATGAGATTTATATAATTCAAACATGTCAGAACCATGTGCTGTAACATAAGTTTTAATATTGTGTTTTTTTCCAACTTCAACTGCTGCGGCACCTGCAGGGAAGATATAATGGCCATGAATAATATCAATATCAACTTTTTCTAGAAGTTGTTCTAATGCTTTTCTAGCATTCTTTTTAAACATCAATCCTCTAACACCGGGAATATTAATGCCTTTTGTTCCAATAACATGTATTCCATCAATATCCTTAATGTCTTTGTGAGGATAAGTTATTACATAAACTTCATTTCCGCATTCTACTAATTTTTTAGATAAAGTATGTATATGCACTCCCACTCCACCAAAATGGGGTGGAAACTGGCCAACCATAACTATTTTCATGAAAATAATACTCCAAGTTTCAATGTATATTATTTAATGAAATTATTGTTTAAATAATTGCCTTCCATATCCACCAAGATAACATTTAAATCTAAATCAAAACGTTGATGGCATCTCTCAGAGATAACATCAGCAATACTATTTGAAACTTCAACGGAAATATTCAGTTCATTTAAAATATCCATCATATCATCAGTTGTTTTTGAATCAAATAATCTTTGAAGGTCTTTTTGATTTGCACCACATAATGCAGCATGTGCAACCATTATTTCACGCCTTCCATCAGCAATAGCATGTTTGGTGTTGAATATTCCTCCTGCAACCTTAATTAATTTACCCATATGTCCAAAGAAAGTGAATTTGGTTATTCCACGTTTTTCAGCTTCTTCAAACATGAACCCCACATAATTACCCGTTTGAATAATTTGTTCTTTAGAAACCCCTAATTGTTTTAAAGCTAATTTTTCACCAATATTACCTGGAACAAATATTAAATTATCTAAATTCAAGGCTATGGCAACATCCAATTGTGTTACAATGGAATTTTTATATGCATCACTTGACATTGATCTTGCAATGCCGGTAGTGCCTAAAACTGATATTCCACCAACGATGCCCAATTTTGGATTCATTGTTTTTTTAGCTATCTTTTTACCTTCAGGAATAGAAATAGTAACTTTTGCAATTTTTCCTTCAGGTATTTTGTCTGTTAAATTTTCTAAAATCATACGGCGAGGAACAGGATTTATAGCATACTCCCCTACAGGAATTTGAAGACCCGGTTTTGTGATTATACCAACACCTTCACCACCAGTTATGACAACATTAACTTCCCCATCTGTTTTATCTAACAATTCAACAGTTGAAATTATTGCAAGGTCAACAGTAACATCAGGGTCATTATAAGGATTTTTATGAGCTATTGCCTGAGCTTTAGTGGATGAAAATTTTTTGCATTCATCGATTAGGATGTCCAAAGTTTTTTTTGGAGTTTCAACTTTAACACATGCAATATCTTGCGAATCCAAAATTGCATCCAAAGCTGCAAGAGAACAAGCCGTTGCTACAGTACCTGTTGTAACACCAGTATAATTTTCATTATTCATTTTAAAAATAAAAAAAAAGAGAGAATCTATAATAAAGATTCAATATGAGTAGTTAATTCTTCAGCACTAGGTGCCCCAACAAATGATACTTCACCATTAATCACAATTGTAGGAACGGCCATAATTTGATAATCAATTGCTCTTTGTCTGTTTTCTGGATTATTAGGATCATCGATTTTAACTGATTCAAAATCCATTACATCACCTAATTTATTTTTTGCTTGCTGAGCTGCGTCAATAGCTGCAGGACAGTGCGGACAGGTACTGGTTGAAAAAACTTCTACTTTAATTGTCATATATTATATCTCCGTTAAGTTAATTTGTAAATTAGTTTATAGTTTAGCATATATAACTGTTACCCAATATTATACCTCCTAACAATATTTATTATATATTAATTAAAAAAATAATTAAATGATTAAAATGGAAAATTTAAGAGACGATATCAAATCAATAATCAATAGTGCGTATCCTTATATTAAGGAATTTAACCCTGCTCAAAAAGCGGTAATCGAGTCCGGTTATCTAGAAGATAAATCAAATTATATTATCTGCATTCCAACAGCTAGCGGTAAAACTGTTTTAGGAGTGCTTCCTATGCTAAAGACAATACTGGATGGCGGAAAAGCAGTTTATGCTGCACCATTACTTTCAATACAAAATGAAAAAGTGAAAGAATTTAAATCCTTTGAAGAACATGGAATTAATGTTGGTAGACACCCTGCAAGCTCTGATTTATCAGTCATGGTTTTTGAATCATTTGATGCGCTTACAAGATTTTCCTGGAACACACTAAGAGACGTTGACACATTAATCATCGATGAATTTCATATGATTGGGGAGTTTACAAGAGGACCAACTCTTGAATCAGCCATAACAAGAGCTAAAATTATCAATCCATCTATGAGAATTATTGCATTATCTGCTACTTTAAGAAATATTGAGGAAATAGAAGGCTGGCTTGAAGGAAAATGTGTTGAACATGATTATCGCCCAGTACCTCTTCACAAAGAAGTTT
This sequence comes from Methanobrevibacter sp. V74, assembly GCF_963082495.1. Taxonomy (NCBI): domain Archaea; kingdom Methanobacteriati; phylum Methanobacteriota; class Methanobacteria; order Methanobacteriales; family Methanobacteriaceae; genus Methanobrevibacter; species Methanobrevibacter sp. V74. The sequence continues at coordinate 56,895 of NZ_CAUJAN010000008.1, read as the reverse complement.
TAGATGCAGAGATGTTTAATACTAAAAATAAAAATGACGTTATTGTAAAAGTATTAGAAAAATCAATTAAAGACAAATCACAAGCATTGGCATTTGTTTCTACAAGGCGGTTTACCGAAAGCCTTGCAACATATGTATCTAAAAAAATCAACAAAAAAATCAATTTAAAACAAAGAGAACAATTTAAAAAAGTCTCTGATAGAATATTGGAAGTTCCAAAAAAGAAAGGTTCACTTCCAACAAGCACATGTGTTAAATTAGCTGAAAGCCTTGAACATGGTATTGCATTCCACCATGCAGGATTGTTTAATGAACAAAAAGAAATTATTGAAGATGAATTTAGAAATGGCAATATTTTAATGATTACTGCAACTCCAAGTTTAATGTATGGAGTTAACTTACCTTCAAAAACAGTTGTAATTAGAGATACTACTCGTTGGACTGGAAATGGACCTCAACCAATACCTGTCTTTGATTATGAACAAATGTCCGGTAGGGCTGGAAGGCCCCAATACGATGATGTAGGATATTCTTACTTAGTTGCTAAAACTATGGATGAAGCTTCAAACCTGCAAGACTATTACGTTGAAGGAGAAATTGAATTAACTAACTCTAAACTTGTTGACAATAAAGATGCAATCTACAAACAAATTATTGCCCAAATAAATTCATCACTTTCCAAAAATCTTGATGAGCTAACTGACTTTTTTGAAAAAACATTATACGGTTATCAAATGACCAATAATCCTTCAATGGCATTATTCGCAGAAGACAGCATCAAATATGAACTTGAAAATGCAATAGACTTTCTACTTCAAAATAGAATCATAAGAGCAACACCTGAAGGATTAGCAACGACTGATTTTGGTAATTTAATAGCCAAATCCAATTATTCAGTTGAAACTGCCGTTAAAATTAAAGAATATGTTTCAAGCATTGATAAAATTAATGTTAGTGAGTTTATTTATGCATTATGTGAAACTCCTGATGTGCCATTAATCTCGTTTAAAGGAAGAAAATCAAAAGATCCTGTTCTTGACAAATTATCTGAAGAGGGATTATTTGCAGTTGACATTGGAAACATTGAAGCTACTGCCGTGTCATTAATGGAATGGGTTGATGAGAGAAATGAATATGAAATTGAAAATAAATATAATGTTTATTCCGCATCAACTAGAAGATCTGCTTATGAAGCATCACACCTTGTTAAATTTGCAAAAGATACATCAGAGGTCTTAGGAAATTATTCAAAATTAAAAGACTTTGACTTTTTATCTGCCAGATTATATTACGGCGTGAAAGAAGACATTATTCCATTAGTGGTTGGCGTTAAAAGACTTGGAAGAAAAAGAGCTAGAAATTTAGTCAATATCTTTGGAAATGACTTAAGTGGCATTTCTGAAAATGAACTGCAAAAAGTTGAAGGCATTGGTCCTAAATTAGCTGAGAAAATAAGTTTATTTGCAAAAAATTAAAAAAAGGTGGGTTTTTAACCTCCACCTTCAGCAACATTAGAATCTAATTCAATATCTTCCAATTTTCTTGCTTTTTCTTTCATTGCATCGATGTCAATTTCACCATCATCTTCCCTATCATAAAAGGAAGATTTTTTAATGTCCTTTTCTTCAAGCAATTCAACTAAATCGGAACGATACCATAATTCGGTTTTATCAAGCATTACCCATTCTGAGCCACTTTCTGATTTTAAATCAATGACCTTACCCATTGTTCCTGTGTCAACATATCTAACATGAGAATCTAGAGTAATTTCCAATCCCCTTGCATCAAAAACCATATTAATACCTGGCTATTCTTCAACTTCAATTTCAACAGTTTTAACTTCTTCGTCTTCTTCTACTTCTTCATTTTCGTATGTGATTTCAGTGCTTAAGATAACATATGCACCGATAGTTGCAATATCTTCAAAGCTGATTTCGAGTTCATCTTTAGAGAAAATATTTTTTTGCAAGGTTAAAGTGATTGTGTCAATTTTACCAGTTTCAGTGTCAAAATCAACATTATCAACTCTTCCGACTACATTTGCATTTTTGTCTAAAACGGTAGATCCGATAAATTCTTTAATTTTCATGATTTCACCTTTTATATATAATGTATAAATCATTAAATATTTAAATAAATTGTACATATAAGTTTAACTATTTAAATTATGAGGATTGAAAAATGGAAAATGCATGTCAAATTATAATTAATGACATTCTTAACGGCAAAATCACAACTAGAAGAGAGCTAGAAGTTGAAAAAAGACAATTATGTCGTGATTTGAAATTATCCAAGTTCATGAGCAATGCAGACATCTTAGAATTTGCAAAACCTGAAGAAAAGGAAATTATTTCTGGATTTTTAAAGAAAAAACCAACAAGAACAATGTCGGGGGTTGCAATAGTGGCAGTAATGTGCCACCCACATAAATGCCCTCATGGAAGATGTATTTATTGTCCGGAAAGTGATATTGCTCCTCCCAGCTATACTGGTGAAGAACCGGCCGCACTTAGAGGTAGGATGTATGAATATCATCCATATATCCAATGTTTTAACCGTTTGAAACAACTTAAAAAAATTGGCCATCCAATTGATAAAGTTGAATTAATTATAATGGGAGGAACTTTCCCTTCAAGAGATTTATCGTATCAAGAATGGTTTGTTTCACAATGCCTAAAGGCAATGTGCGATTTTGGTTTAATAATGGAAAATAAACCAGAAAATTATGATTATAATCTTGACCGTGACGAAATTAAATTATTCGAAAAAGGGGTTTTAAAAACTTACGAACCTAACGATTATGTTTTAATTGAAGATGTTCAAAGGGTTAATGAAAATTCAAAAGTCAGATGTGTTGGCATGACCTTTGAAACACGGCCTGATTTTTGTAAAAAAGAACATATCAATAGAATGCTTGATTTTGGAGTGACAAGAGTCGAATTAGGTGTTCAAACATTATCAGATGATTTGTACAAACGAATTAAACGTGGGCACTCTATAAATGATGTCATAGAGGCAAATCAGCTTTTAAGAGATTCATCTATCAAAGTGGCTATGCATATGATGCCTGGGTTATTTTCAAACCAAAATCAAGATTTAAAAATGTTTAAACAATTATTTAGCGATGATAATTTTAAACCAGACATGTTGAAGATTTATCCATGTCTAGTTACTAAAGGAAGCGAGTTATATGATTTATGGAAAGAGGGAAATTATAATCCATATAATGACGACGAGGCTGTTGAATTAATAACGAAAGTTAAAGCAATTCTTCCAAAATGGGTTAGAACAATGAGAATTCAAAGAGATATTCCTTCAACACTTATTGAAGCGGGGGTTAAAAAATCCAATCTTGGAGAACTTGTTTACAACAATTTAGAAAAAGAGCATATAAATTGTCAGTGTATTCGTTGCCGTGAAATCGGCCATAAAAAAACATCTAGAGAATATGGTTTAGAGGATTTTGAATTGTATAGTGAAAGTTATACTGCATGTGAAGGGGAAGAGCATTTCTTATCTATTGAAGATATAAATGAAGAAAGCATTGCAGGATTTTTAAGATTACGCCTGCCATCAAAAAATCATTTTCGAGCTGAAATTAATGAATCCACAGCGCTCGTTCGGGAATTGCATGTTTATGGAAATATGATTAAAATTGGCGGTAGGAATCCTAAAATAGGTCAGCATACCGGATTTGGTGAAAGACTTCTAAAAGAGGCTGAAAATATTGCTATTGATAATGGTAAAGAAGAAATGGCCATTATTAGTGGTATTGGATCTAGAAATTATTATCGTAAATTCGATTATGAAAAAGTTGGATCATATATGATGAAAAAATTAATATAACAATATTTAAATAGGATGTTCGTATATATACTAACTAATTAAGAGAGGGTGTTATGATGTACAATATAAAAAATTCAAAAGAGTTAGCAAGTTTAATTAACTACACCAATTTAAACAACATAATTACTGAAAGTGAAATGAAAGAATTTCTTGAAAAGGCAAAAGAATTGAAGTTTAATTCAGTAGTTATTTCACCAACATACATATCATTAGCTAAAGAAGTTTTAAAAGACAGTGATGTTAAAATTGGAAGTGTGGTAGGATTTCCTTTAGGTTTTGAAGATACTGAAAGCAAAATAGCTGAAACTAAAGAATTACTTGATAAAGGAGTGGACGAAATCGAAGTAGTGATGAATTTGAGCTACCTCAAAGATGAAAAATATTCCTTACTTGAAAATGAGATAAAGCAACACAAAGAAGTTATGGGAGACAAAGTATTAAAAGTAATTATTGAAAGTAAAGCTTTAGAAGATTATGAAAAAGCTAATGCTGCCAAAGTAGTTGAAAAAAGTGGAGCAGATTATATTAAAACATCCACCGGATTTGTAGCTCCAGGCCATATCTTTGAACATGTAAATGACATTAACATTATCCAAAAATATGCACCTCAAATAAAAATTGAAATTTATGGCGGTGTTGATGAATATAAATTTGCAAACCAAATTTTAACTGGAGGAGCAGATTTAATCGGAAGTGACAAAGGTTATGAAATTGTTAAAAGATACAAAACATTAAGAGAAAACACTCAAGTAAAACCTAAACCAATTACCTTAGGTAAAACCAGCAAATAGATTAAAAAACCCATCACCTTTTTTAATCCAATACCTCCAAGAGCATAATAAAGATTTTCTAAATTATTTTATGTTCAAAATTAAAATATTGTATCCGGAAATTAGTTATAAAAAAAGATAATAAAATAGGATGCCATGGGCCGGACTTGAACCAGCGACATCTAGATCTTCAGTCTAGCGTTCTCCCATCTGAACTACCATGGCATATGGACCGAACGAGATTCGAACTCGTGATCTCCTCCACGTCAAAGAGGAATCATACCCCTAGACCACCGGTCCTATACAACATTATATAATTAGGTTTAACTAATATATAAACTTTTCTTAGTTGAATAGAACAAGCAGTTAAAATTAATTTAGATAAAATAAAAAAAATTGACCAAGAAAAATGGCCAATAGATTTTATTATATAAGCTATTTTGAAAATAAACAATTAGTAAATCTATTTGATTGCTAATTTGATATCTTCAGCTTTTACAGTTTTTCTACCAGCGTGGCGTGCGAAATTAACAGCTTTTTGTGCGATTTCGTCACCTTTTTCTTCTAATGCTTCAGCTAATGCAATTTTTGCATCGTCACTAATTCTTTGTGCGCCAGCATTTTTTAAGATACGACCGACTGGTGCGATTGGTAATTCACTCATAATTACACCTCCAATTAAAAGATAGTAAACAATAGTATATAAAGGTATCGGTAAAACTCAATAATAATCGCTCATATTATACCACAATAACTGTTACAAAATACTTTTGAATATTAAAAAAAAATATAGATATTATAAAAATTTAAAGCATAAAAAAAGACAATTATATAAAAATAAGAATAGTAAGAAAATTAAAAAATTATTCTTCCAATAATTCGCTTTTAAGATAAGTTGAGGTAGCTTCAGTTATCTTTACATTAACAAAGGTTCCTAATTCAACATCCTCAACAATAACTGGAATATATGAATTAGTTTTTGCTATATATCCACCTTTAGAACCTTTTTCAACAACCAAAACATTTTGAACCGTATTGACCAATTCCTTATTTTCTTCTTTGGTTATTTCCTGTTTAATTTCAGACAAAAATTTTGATCTTTTTTTCATTATTTCATGAGGAATCTCAACTAGAGATGATGAAATTGCACCAATTCTATGCTGATATTTTGACAGATGTATCAAACTTGGTTTTATCTCTTTTAATAATTTTACAGTTTCACCGAAATCTTCATCACTTTCAGTTGGATATCCAACAATAATATCAACAGCCAATGTCAAACTTGGAATTTCCTTTTTAAATTTTGATACAATTTCCTTATATTGTGAGATGGTATGGCCTCTTCTCATGTCGGACAATACCTTATCACTTCCACTTTGTACAGGCAAATGAATAAAATCATATACCTTCAGATGTTTTATTGCATCGATTATTCCATCAACATCATTTAATATGTTTTTAGGATGCATCATTCCAACACGAACTCTGAAATCTCCATTTAAATTAGCCACTTCTTTAATTAAATCAGATAGTTTTACACCACTGTCCCGACCAAATGCCGCAGTATCCTGAGCAGTCAATTGTATTTCACAAGCACCATTTTCAATAGCTTCCTGTGCTTCAGCAACAATATCTTCAATAGAATAACTATTTAAAGGTCCTCGCGCAAAACGAGTACAGCAAAAAGTGCATGCACCTAAACAACCTTCACAAATCTGAAGAATATGAATTAAACTATCATCTCCGACTTTAGGAACGCCAACTTTAGATTCTTTTGAAAATCCTGTTTCACGAATAATTTCTCCACAATATGATGCATTAACCACACTGGCAGATTTATTTAATTGATGTGGGCCAATCCATGAAATATCCTCCCCGAGTTTATTTAATTTTTCAGGATCGATTTCAACCATACATCCGCCAACAATGATTTTTTTATCAGGATACTCTTTTTTTAATTTTTGAATCCTGTAAGTCATTTTATCTTCAGTAGGCAATTTGACATAGCAAGTATTTACAATGATTACATCTGCTTCCCCAATATTATCAACAAGAACCATGCCATTTTCTTGCAAATTTCCAGCGATGATTTGTCCATCTGCTTGGTTAAATGTACAACCATAAGATTCAATGAAAACTTTCATTTAGATACCTTATTTAGTTTTTTTAAAAATATTTCTAGTTAAATCATAATCATAATTATTGAATTTAACTGGTTTAGAATAAACTCTTTTGATTACTCCTGCTTTTGCAAAGCCGGAAGTTAATTTTTTTTCCTGTGTTTTAATAACATGTACTTTAACTATGTGTTTATCAAGTTTAATAATATCTCCAGGAGCTATTTCAAAATCCCTTTCAAGGTCGAGTTTATATGAATCAACTTCACCATGCAAATCTACTGAAAATCCAATACGTGCTGGAATTTCAACTGAAGAAGCCCAAATTGTATCAACATCTTCCAGTTTTGATTTATTTACTCGCCTATCTCCAATTTCAATACCAGTTACCTCAACTTGACCTAAATCACTAAGTAAAGTGTCGCCAACTTTTAAGTTATCGCTTGGAGACAAATCAATTGTGGTTTTATGAGATTTGTCCTGCTCTGAAATAATTAATCTGTAAGGTCTAGGTTTCTTAAGAGAAATAATGTTCCTGTACACATGACCGCAATCTTCACATTTTAATAAGTACTTTTCTGTAAATTTCTTTTTTGTTGTTTTTTGTTTTGAATTTAATATTTCAATATTATCCGACCCGCAAATTGGACAATCCATTTTTATGCCTCCTTATTCAGAATCATTTAAATAGTGATTAACTAATCCTCCATCCTCTAATATAGACAACATGAATTTTTTAAATGGTTCAAAAGTTTTTGACACCCCTGTGGTTTTATTAACCAATGTTCCTTTTGACAAATCAATACTAATAACGTCTCCATCTTTAGCTTCAATATCGCAAACAATAACCGGCAGCCCGATATTTATTGCATTTCTATAAAAAATCCTCGCAAATGATTTGGCAACAATGGCGCTTACCCCAGCAGTTTTGATTGCAACTGGTGCCTGTTCCCTTGAAGAACCACAACCAAAGTTTTCATCAGCCACTATGATATCTCCAGATTCAACATTTTGAGTAAAATCGGGCCTTTCACCTTCTAGAACATGATCTGCTAAATCTTGAGGATCAAATGTTCTTAAGTATCTTCCAGGAATAATAACATCAGTATCAATATTCTCCCCAAAGATCCATGTTTTTCCTTCAATAGTATCCATAAGTATCACTCTAAAAAAGATTAATAAATAAAAAAAAATAAAGTATCTGAAAAATCGCAAATACGAAGTTAAGGTGATTTTTGTAAGTTTATTCCTTTTTTCGTTTTAATGGTTTTGCGAATTTCTTTTCAACACCCGGACGATACATTGAATTGAATGTGCAGAATGGAATAATCCTACCATCCGGTGTTGCATAGTGGATAACACATTTTTTAACCCTATCTTCATCAAAATTAAATGGATCCATAAAGTGCATGCATGAGATAAGCATTGCATCTTTAGAAAAGTCCCCTAAAGCGTCATAATCCCCTTTAACGAATACATTTAATAAAACCTTAGTAATATCCAAATCTTTTGGAGTTCTACTGGTATGAACCATTTTAGTAAGATTTCCTGTTAAACCAGCTAAAACCCTTTTACGAGATCCGAATTTACCTTTTTTGAGTATTTCATTATATTCCTTTAATTTATTAAATAAATCTTCAACATCAATAAAGTCAGTGATTGGAATTAGTTTGTCTTTACCCTCACCTTCAGTTTTTTCTCTAAACACATAAGTAGCTATACCACAATGCTCATGACAGTTTAAAGTTACTTTTGCTGAATCTTCACCATGTAAACGAGAAATAAACTCAGCAATTGGTTCTACAGAAGATGGCGGGTAAAAAGAACTTGTCGGTACTTGGCCATCAGTTTCCTTCTCAATAATTTTAACAAAATCCGGAATAGTAATTCTTTGTTCTTCAACATGATCTGCAGGAGTCCTTCCAGCAAAGGAGACCGGTTGGAAGTTTACTCCATAAATTATGTCATTGTGATCAAATGCGAATTTAATAATCTCTCCAACTTGATGGTCATTGATGCCTTTAACTAAAGTCGGTACAAGAACAATGCCCAAACCAGCTTTTCTACAGTTTTCAATAGCCTGAATTTTATCTGGAAGCAAATTCCTAGCCCTATTGTAAATGTAAGGTTCGGGAGTTACTCCATCAAAGGCAAGGTAAACTGTATTCAATCCTGCTTCTTTAAGTTGTTTAGCAAAATTCTCTCTTTTAGCTAATCTGATACCATTAGTTGCGATTTGAACATGAGTAAAACCTTCTTCTTTTGCCATTTTAATAAGATCAACTAAATCTTTTCTGACAGTAGGTTCTCCACCAGCATATTGAATAGCAGGACAGGGATAAGGTTTTAGATTCCTCAAATTTCTAAGCATTTGTCTAATTTCATCTTGAGTAGGTTCATAAATATAACCAGCCGCTGCAGCATTGGCAAAGCAGACTGGACATTTTAAATTACACCTATTTGTTACATCAATTAATCCTAATACCGTAGAAGTCTCATGTTTTGAACATAAACCACAATTACTTGGACAGGAAGCAGTATCTTCAACACAAGGATTATCAACACCCGTAATTGTTGGAATAAAATTCTCCATCCGATTGTATAAACTCTCATCACTCCAATAAGTGTTTACAAACTCTCCATGTTCATCGCAAGTTTTTTTGATGAAAACTTTCCCATCTTCATCGAAAACTTCAGCATCAACAGGTTTTCCACACTCTGGGCATAAACTTTTTGTATTTTTTATTTTCAAATAATCACCTTTTTACTAATAAAATTCTATTAGTACAAACTTACATAATATAATATATTTAAAACAATTTAATATTTAAATATTATTAATTTTATATATGTATATAAGTATAATTTCAAATGGTGAAAAAATTAAATGGCATTCAATATTCAAATAATTTCAATAGCATTCTTAACCACATTATATTTTATTCTTCCAGCATATTTTTCAAATGGAGGGGCATTAGCATTCGGTGGAGGAACACCAATTGATTTTGGAAAATGTGACTCAAAAGGTAACCGTTGGATTGGAGATGGAGTTACTTGGAGAGGGCTAATTGCTGGAACGTTAATTGGTATGATTACTGGTGCCATTCAAGGATATCTAGCCCCTATGATTTTAAATGGCGTTGAACCTTATTTAATAACCCCAATTGTGACTAATGTAGCTAATGGAATATTGATTGGATTTTTATTAGGTTTTGGAGCATTGGTTGGTGATGCTTTAGGCAGTTTTTTAAAAAGAAGACTTAGAATTGAAAGAGGCCAACCTGTTCCCTTTCTAGACCAATTAGATTTTATAATAATCGCAATAATTTTTGCAACACCCTTAGTTAGTGTTGATTGGATATTTATCATTATTGCCCTTATATTAACCTTGATAATTCACTTAATAGCTAATGGTGGAGCTTATTTAATTGGATTAAAAGATATATGGTATTAAACTAAATACTTCTCCATCATAACTGCCGTTCCAATAGCTGGAGCAACAGTACATTCATCATCAGTTAAGATATCCCCCATTGATTTAACCTCCAACTTTAAAAATTCAGCTGCCTTTCTATCTAAAATATCTTTTCCAAGACCTGTTGTCACTATTAAATCTAATTTTTGAGTATCGACAACCTGTTTTAGGCCATCAGCAATTTGTTCAACTTGTTTTTGATGAACAAATTTAGACATTTCAACAATATCCTCCATAGATAACATTTCTAAATCAGCGCAGACTACACGTGCAATTCTGCGGGCACATTCAATTTTAGATTTGCCTTCACCATCAAAAGTATCACAGATATAATCATCTTCAGTGATTAAATCCAATACTGTGTAAATATCAGCAGTTTGAGCAAATAGTTCACTAGCTACCCTGTAAGTTTTTCCATTTAATTCAACCTTATCCAAAAAACTTGCAAGAGAGGTTCTCAGAGTACCTGTATAAACTAGCTCACCAGTTGCAGACCTATCAAAATCAGATTTTCCGATTGCGCACTCTTTACTATCTTTAATAGGAATAATGTCCGTTGTTGTACTTCCAGTATCGACAAATATGCAATTATCAGATATTAATGTTGCAATTTGAGCTGTTGCAATCCAATTTGCAGCCGCCGCTTTAAGTGGGGTTTTTTCAATTTCTTCACTGGATAACATTCCATCAACACCAACATATGCAACGGAACATGAAAACGTATCTTCACATTTTTTAACCACATCCAAAACTCCATCTTTTTTAGTGTCATAAGCATCGACAAGTTCAGCAGTCATTGAAATACCTACAGCATCAATTTCAGAAACCGGACAAATGTTTTCAATCAGTTCAATTAAAACTTGTGACAAATCATCATTATTACTCCACATTGGCAGATATGCAAAGTCAACTTCAATATTCTTAATTTCACCTTCTTCAAAGTCAACTATTGCCAAATCGGTGTTTGCACCCCCAATGTCAAATCCTGCAATTTTCATGTTATATTCTCCTAATTTTTAATGAGTCTCCAGATTTTTTAAATTCAATTTCACCATCTAGAGAAATATCTAACTCCCCAATAGCTATTTCTCCATCGATTAGTTCGATAATGGATTTGGCAATGTTGAAATTAGCCACTTTGTTCAATCCTACATAAGGTGTTGTAAATCTGGAATTTATTTCTAAAAGATAAACCGAATAAACATCTTTTTCATCTGAATTTATTAATAAATCAACACCGGCAAAACCCTTTATACCTTCAATAGATTCAATAGCTTTTGTTGCAATTCTAAAAGCTTCATCTTCATATTTACTTTCAAATGGTAGTTTACCACCCAGATAAATTCCTTTATCATTTTTAAGTTCAACATATTGTTCATTGAGACTTATAGGAATTGCCTTTTTGCCATCCGAAATTAAACTGACACTAATATCAATCCCATCAATATATTCCTGAACAATCACACGGGAACCGGGCTTGAAAATTTTATCCAAATCCAAAGTTAAATCTTCAATGTTTTCAATTATGACAATGTCTTCACAGTCAACACCCATCAATGGTTTTATGATTAATTTAAGTGGAGTTAAAGGATCTTCTGATTGCCATTTTTCATGCAGATTTTCAATTGCCCTTTTCCAGTATCCTTTTGAATCGATTTTAAATCTAAATGTTCTTGGTTGAGGAACATCCATTGGCAATGATTCATAAGTTTCATACTTATCCGATGTTTTAAAACAAGCTTCAGCTGATGAATTATATGTTTTAACATTATTGTCTTCCAATATTCTAGCAATATTGTATAAATTGTTGTTGTTTTCTGCAGATATGAAAATAGCATTGTTAAAGTTTGCTGCATTGTCAACTAACCAATCAACAACATCACAATCAATTAAAATAGGATTTGCATTATCATAATTTTTTATAATATATTCATAGGATTTATTAACTACAACATCAACATTAAAATCCTTCAAATCATCCAAAAGAGCAAACAATAATGCTTCTGCTTCTGAAATAATGCACTTGTCTTTTTCGCCAGAAGCGGTAAAATACTCAAATACCAATATGGACTCATTCTCTTTTATCATAAGTAATCATCATGCCTTTTAAATTTAAATCATCAGCCGGAAAACACATCTTATCCCCATCATAAGCCATGTGAATCAAAGCATTTTCTGTTTTTTCAAATTCGCCAACAGTTACATTTTCTGTAATTTCAGCCATTTTCCTTGTAAATGAATCCATAATATCTTCTGGAGCTTCAATGTCAAGTAACCCCTTATCATAATAATCTTCAATAGCATCAACTGTTAATTTTGCGGAATTTCCTTGACCATATGGATTTTTTGCATTTTTCATTTTATCTGCAAATTCTTTATCATCAAGGATTTTGCAAGCATTTTCAACTATGGCCTGTCTGTCAGATCCGACAAGAATATTGCCTCCTGCCGTTACTGTTTCTGGCCTTTCAGTATTATATCTTAACGTTAATGCAGGCACATCTAAAGTAATGGCTTCTTCTTGAAGACCTCCGGAATCGGTTAAAATTAAAGTTGATTTTGAAGTTAAAAGTAAAAAATCAAGATAACCTACCGGATTTACAATATGAACATTGTCTAAATCATTCAATTCATCAAATAATCCAAAGTTTTCCAAAGTTTTTTTAGTTCTCGGATGAATTGGAAAAATAATATTCAAGTCAGACAATTCTTTTAAAGCATCAATGATGTTAACTACCCTTTCTTTAATATCAACATTCTCTGCCCTATGCATTGTTAAAGTTGCAATATTTTCCATGTTTTCAATATCCAAGCCAGTAAGAGATTCATCTTCAAAACCTCTCTTTTTAGCTAAATCCAAATGTCTAAAACAGGCATCAACAACAGTATTGCCTGTTATGAAAAGATTTTTATGTGAAAATCCTTCAGACAGTAAATTAATAGCTGACTCCTCCGTTGGTATAAAATACATTATAGAAGCAACGTCCGCAGCCCTGCGATTAAGTTCTTCAGGCATTGTCATGTCAAAAGATCTAAGTCCCGCTTCAACATGGCCAACAGCAATATGTAATTTAGAAGCTACAAGTGCTCCTGCCAATACAGCATTAGTATCCCCTTGAACAAGTACAATATCAGGCTTTTCCACAAGAAGTACCTCTTCAATACCTCTCATCATTAAAGCAGTCTGTTTTCCATGAGTGTCGGAACCAACATGAATATTATAATCAGGAGTTGGCAGTTCCAAGTCTTTAAAAAAGTTATCTGACATTTCTTTATCGTAATGCTGGCCTGTATGTAAAACTATTTGATTGATGTTTCTTTTTGAGATTTCATCAATAATTGGTGCCATCTTAATAATTTCAGGCCGTGTTCCTAAAATTGTTGCTATTTTCATAATAATCACTTAAATAATATATATTTAAAATACTTTAAAACTTTTTATAAACAATTGAAATGCTGGGGAATTAAAAACCGTGCAGATCCTCTAAACTTTTTATCATAGCTTCACGAATTGCATATCTTTTTTGTAAATCCGTCAATGACCCCACAAGGTCACGTCTAAATCTTTCACAGGCATAATTGTCATGATTAAACTTGACTCCATCATATTGAATGTCCATTAAGATAAGATAGTCCGGCTCCATAACTTTAATATATGCTCTTGGTTCATCTTCTTTGGGATTTAATAATCTTTCAACCTCATCCAAATCCATTTTTCCAATAGCCACATCTACAAAGACCCTCATCATTTTACGAACCATGTTCCATAAAAATGATTCGCCATAAATATCCACAAATATTGGAGATAGTGTTTCATGAAGATTTGGAAAGTCTCTTTTGTGATAATCGGTGAAATTAACTTTCGTGATTTTAATATCGTCAATAGACCTGACAGTTGTTTTTTGAAATCTTTTAGTAAAATTAGTGAAGTTATGAGTGCCTTTAAATAATTCAGCACATTCATTTAATTTATCAATATCCAAATCCTGAAAGAGCATGTAACGGTATTGTCTCATCTGAGCATATCTCGGTTTAAAAGCATATCTTACCGGCGCACTTGCTAAAATTTGAATATCATCAGGTAAAGAATTGTTTATTTCGTTAACACGAACTTCTTTTTCAGACTGAAAACTAATTACATTGCCTAAACTATGAACTCCTGCATCAGTTCTACCTGCAATTCTAAATCTAGACTTTTTTAAATCATCAATATAGTTTAACTTACGTAAATGATAGATTAACTCTTCTTCAACTGTTCTAAGATTAGGTTGTCTTTGAAAACCATGGAAATTAGTTCCTATATATCCAATTTTTAGTGCTGTTCTCTTCATCAATATATTATTAAACTCAATGTAAAATAAAGTTTATTGAAAAATAATATGAGAGCAAATAGCTATACTTTGATAGCTATTTACAGTTATATGACATTTATAACGGATCCCCGTATCAATTCATCAATACAGCAGAGATAATAAAAATTAAAAATAAAAAATTGAAAGATAGAGTATGCATATTATATTTTATTTTTATCATCTCAATTATTCAAATAATTAAATAATCCAAATAATTATAAGTAGTAATAAGCATATAAAACTTAGCATATAATTAATCTTTAATTATAGCTTAAAAATTAAAATGAACCAATTAAATTAAATATAATAAAGAAAATAGTTAATATGCATTTAGATATTTTAATATAACTGAAGCAAATGACTTTATTAAAATAAACTGACAAACCCGAAAATTTATCAAAATGAGTTATATTTCAAAAAACAATTATTGAAAACATTATCTTGAAAATAAATATTAATTTACTCTAACATCATAATTTCAAATAAACATACCTTAAAAATAAAGAAACAAGCATAAATAATTAAAATAAAAAAAATGTAATAATTTTTTATGAAAAAATAATAAAATGCAATATAAGTATTTAAATGTATATTTACTATATTAACCTATTATCTTCCTCCTAATCATAAACGTGTTTGACAATTATTTTCTAAGTTTTACCATAACCTTATCGGTCTTTACTGATTTGTAATACCAATAGTCATGATAAGTTAACTCATCTTCCCCATCATCCCAATTACTCCATTTCCACTGACCTTTATTTTTAAAGTGAACTTTAGATAAGTAATTATCAGGATTTACAATTTTACCATTTTTATATACATATATTTTAAGTTTAAAACCTTTAGGTGTTTCCTTTTGATAAGTTTTAATCTTATATTTTCCACTATATTTTGTAACATATTTATTATTTTTAACTGCTACCTTAATATTGACATATTTACTTTTAGTAGCAGATTTCTTGACTATTAAATTAAATGTAGTGGAATCGCCTCTATACTTAGAATCTCCACTATATTTTACTTTACACACATATCTTTTAGCTTTGGATGGAGCTTTAAATGTTATTGAAAACTTTCCGTTTTTAACCTTAGCCGAATATTTTTTACCATCAACTTTTAATGATACCTTCCCCTTTGCAGTTTTTGCGATTTTATCAGTTTCATCATCAAAAATATAGCTGGTAATTTTAACTTTTTTACCGCTTTTTACAATTTTTGAATCGATTTCTAAATCGCTTTCTTTTTTCTTATTTCCAACTGCTGAGAAATCATCGTCATCATCATCGTCATCATCATGATCACGTGAACTAATTTTATCTATATTATTTTCAGAATCCAAAAGATCAGATTCTGACAAACCCGTCATGCTATTTTCATTATTCTCAATAGCAGTTACGGCCGTAACTGCTAATAAACTTACAATAAATATCGTAAGTAAAACAAATTTTTTATTCAATATTTTTTCCACACCTGTAAAATATGTCTAACATTTATATAGTTTTATGTACAAAAGTACATATTCAATATTATTTAATCTACTAACATATTAAGTTATTTACTATTCATGTAATTTGTGTTAAACTCAATTTTGTTTTTATAAAATCTTATTGAAATTAATTTTGGAGGGCGTTTTTTATGGAAGATTAACTTATAAAAAACCGCTTAGACGAACAGATATAAATTAAAAATTCAAAAGGTATGTGAAGAGTCTGTTTGATAAAGATATAATTTAAAACAATATTTTCTGGAAAAATAAAAAGAACATGAAAGAGTGCAAAAAAGAAAATAAAACTCAATGACCAGGTGGTTTGAGAAATCCGTATTTTCAAAAACTAAATTTAACAAAAATCAGCGAATTTTTTTACAGTAGGATCTTCAATTATCAATACTGTAAATTGTTTAAAAAAATAAATGAAATTAAATAAAAGAATTATTTTTTATTTAATTCGTTGAAATAAAATATTTCGTCTGATACTACTTCAAGTAATGATTTATCATGGCTTACAGCTAAAATTCCAATATTATTTTTTTTAGCATAATTTAATAATACATCCCATATTTGTACTTGTGTTACTGTATCAAGCATGGTACTGATTTCATCTGCAATGATAAATCTTGTTTTAGGATGTAAAGATCTCAATATTGAAAATCTTTGCAATTCTCCCCCAGATAACTCATTAGGCCATCTTTTTAACCAACCATCAGAAATACCAAATGTATCTCTTAATTCTTTTGATGGAACCCATGATTCCTCCAAAATATTTTCCATTTTCCATTTTGGATTCATAGTTTTTTCAGGATGTTGAAATATAAGTTGTACTGGATTATAATCCTTAGACTCTATAGGATTATTATCAATTGTTACAGTTCCTTCGTATCTTGGAATATAACCAGAAAGTATTTTACATAAAGTACTTTTACCACTACCACTATCACCAATTAAACCTATTACTTTATCATTAGGAACACTTATAGAAATATTATTTAATATAGGTGAATCTTTTTTATAAGCAAATGAAATATTATTTCCTTCAAGTTTCATCGTATTCCTCCCACAGGTGACATCTAACTTTATTATTTCCAATATCACGTAATAATGGCTTAGTATCTTTACATATTTCTTTTCTCATTGGACAATTTTTATAATAAATACAACCTTCTTCATCATTTAATGGTTGGGTGCCCTCAGTTAATTTAAATCCATTATCCGGCAAAGCTCCTATTAATGCTTTTGAATATGGGTGCATTAACTTATTAACATCTTTAAAGTTTTCTACTTGATTAATTTCAATTACATAACCTGAATAAAATATTGCAATTCTATTAGCAGTTCTAATAGCTACTTCTATATCATGAGTAATTAAAATAATGCCTTTACCATCTTCAGCTAACCTTTTAATATCATTGATTGTTTCTTCTACGCTTTTAGCATCTAATCCAGGTGTTGGTTCATCAGCAACTAATAAATCTGGATCAGACAATAATGCGGTTGAAAGTAAAACTTTTCTCGCCATACCTCCAGATAGTTCAAATGGATACATTACATCTACAGATTCATCTAGACCATATTTAGCAAATACTTCTCTTTGATGGGATTTTTTACGTTTATAATCTTCTTCACCATTCGTTTTTCCAATAGCTTGCTGCGATACTTTCATTAAAGGATCCAGGTAATTGACTGATTGTGGAACTAAACAGATATTTTTACCTCTAATGGCCTTTTTATCTTCTTCTGTTAAAACTTTACCTTTAAAACTAATATCTCCCGTGCATGTTGCATTATTTGGAAGAATTCCCAATATAGCATGAGCAAGTAGACTTTTGCCTGACCCGCTAGACCCTAGAATAGCTACAACTTCTCCCTCTTCAACATCCAATGATAAATCAGAGATTACTTTTAGTTCCCTTTGTTGTAGTCCTTGAACATATTGAGTAAAACCTATTGATAAATTTGAAACACTTAATAATTCCATAAAAACACCTAATTTTGAGCCTCAGATGGATCTAATAACTTATGTACATACTCACCAATCAAATCAAATAACAATACAATGATTAATAAAGAAACACCAGGGAAAAATGCTAACCACCAGCAACCATTTGACAAATATTGCATGGATTCAGCTAAAATAATACCAATAGCCGGTTCATGTGGAGATAAACCAAATCCTAAGAAAGTAATACCTGCTTCATGCATAATTGCATGAGGAAACATTAATATAACACCCACCACAATTTGTGAAAGTAATAATGGGAACATATGCTTTGTTGCAATCCATAGTTTGGATTTACCTTGTTGTTCAGCTACTTTAATAAACTCCATTGTTTGTATTTGCTTTACTTCAGCCCTTAAAATACGAGCTAATGGTGTCCAATGAGTTAAACCAACACCCATAATTACCCCATAAAATCCTCCACCAAAAGAGATTGACAATAAAATAATAAGCAATATATGTGGAATAGCTGAGAACAAATCTATTATTCCTGCAACAAATTCATCTAATATTCTATTAACTCCTGAAAACAATCCTAAGACAATTGCAACTGCTGTACTTATGACAGATGCAAAAGCCCCTACTCCCATACTCAATCCAAGTCCTGCAACAGTTCTTACAAACATGTCCCGACCCATCCAATCAGTACCGAAAATATGCTCAAAAGAAGGCAATTGATTAAACTGTGAAAAATTAGTGGTTAATGAAGATACATCAATAATCATACTACTTATTAGGATAACTAATAAAAATAGTGTAGATATTCCAATTATAACCAATGTTTTAGTTCGGAGATTAGCATTATATATAAACCAAGGCTTTTTATCATCACTTTTCTTTTTAAACATCATACCTCATTCTCCTTAATACGTGGATCAATAAAGTAGTATAAGATATCTGCAATTAAATTTCCAACAAACACAAATACTGCACTTATTACAACTATCCCCAATAATAATGGCACATCACTTTGAAGACCTGCAGCAACAGCAGTTTGACCAATTCCAGGATATAAAAATACTTGTTCTACAAGTATTGTTCCTCCAAACAATTCACTGAAATTTAAGAATTGTAATGTTAAGGCAGGTAATAAAATATTACGTATGCCATGTCTTTCGATTAAATCCCAACCATCTTCACCTCTAGATTTGGCAAATAACACATAATCTGAAGACAATACATTTAATAGTTCATTACGTGTATACAATGCAATTGGTGCAACACCAACCATACTTAATGTAAGCGTTGGCAGCACAAGTCTTGCAAGCCATTGCCATATCGTTACATCCGTGCTCGACACTCCAATGGGAACACCTAATCCAACTGGAAACCATCCCAGTTCTACTGAAAAAATTACTAAAATAAGTAATGCTATCCAAAAGGTTGGTGCTGACTGCAAGATATAACAATAAACCCTTATGATTTTATCAATCCATGATCCCCTATTTTTACCTGATACAACACCTAAAACAAATCCTAATAACCCGCTGATAACCCAGGATAATAACATTAATACTAAAGATGCTGTGAATTTCTCAAATATAACATCACTTACAGGTTTTCTAAAAATTAATGAATTTCCAAGGTTTCCTTGAATAAAATTAGTAAACCAATTAAATATTTTAGTGGTAATAGGTTGACCTACACCCCAATACTGTTCTAATAATGCTCTTTGAGCTTCAGTCACAGGAGTTTCTCTTAAATATGCATTAACAGGGTCAATAGGCGAAAGATCCAATAATAAAAAACTAAAAATCGAAACTGCTACCATCAAAACAATGAAATGAACTAACTTATTCCTAAAAAAAAGCATCATACGTGAATCCATATTATCAATACTCCAAAACTAATACATGTTAAAAACTATTTTAAAAAAAAAAAATAAAAAAAAGAAAGAAATGATTATTTAGTTGAATTGGTACGTGTCCATTCACAAATGTTTTGCATATAGTCGTGACCTACGCTTGGAGGAGCACCCATATCAATATCATTCTTTACAAAATAACAGTAATCAAAATCAGCAATCCATAACCAAGGAGCATCTGCATTAGGTCCAAATCCAGAACCAGAACCAGTATTGGCAGCGTCAGCCCAAAGACTATTAGAAGCATTGACATCATTTTCTCGTAAAGCAGATTCTAATATGGCATCTACTTCTGAATTACCATATCCATTTGGATTCATATAATTATCTTCACTATAATTTTCTTTACTATGATATTGTTGGTAAATATTCCTGTAAGGATTATCTGAAGATTGTTGGAATACAGCAGAATCTTTATACATTCTAGAATATATTGTATCCCAGTCTGTTCCTTCCAACTCAATATTAATTCCTAAATCTTTAGCTTGTTCAGATACGACTGTTGCAAGAGCTTGTCTTGCTTGATCATCAGAACTATACAATACCGTGAAGGTTGCATTAGTACCATTTTTCTCTCTAATTCCATCACCATCAGTATCAATCCATCCAGCATCTTCCAATATTCTTTTAGCTTCTTTTTTATCATTGTCTTTTATAATAGCATTTGGATTAGAATATTTATGACTATCAACACCAGTATAATCAACTACTGCATGACCTTTATAAACAGAATTAACGATTTCTTCACGATTAATTCCAACATTTAAAGCTTTTCTTATTGCAATATCTCCAGTTACATTGTTACCTACATCATTTCCACCAGTGGTTTTTACACCAGTATCATTTTGATATGGGAAAGTTAAACCTTGTGCACGAGGACTATAAAATTCTACCAAATTATAACCTTCAATAGTTTCATTTAAACCTGAAATCGGTACTTGAACAACACTAGCCTGATTAGATTTAGCAATTTGCATTACAGCACTATCTTCCTCAGGGAACAACATAGTTATTTGTGTGAAATATGGCTTATCCCCATAATAATTATCATTTGCTTCAAAAATAGCTTGTTGACCTTTATCCCATTGTTTTAATACATAAGGACCAGTACCAATAGGATTTTCACCATAAGTCTCATTATTATAATCTTTTTCAGGTACAATACCAATATATCTTAAATCATATGTGAAAGTAGACTGAGGTGAATTTAAAGTAAATTCGACAGTATTATCATCTATGGCTTTAGCTTCCTTTAAGTTGGACATGTCTAATTCAGAACTACTTGTTCTTGCTTCATTGAATGTGAATGCAACATCTTTTGCTGTTAAAGTTTCGTTATTGGAAAATTTAACGTCATCTCTTATTCCAACAGTCCATTTAAGACCATCTGAACTTATATTATATCCTGTTGCTAAATCATTGACAAAATTGCCCTTCTTATCAGATTTTAGAAGTGTACTTTGAACTAAAGGGTTAAAGTTCATGTGTCCACAACCCCAACCGGTCAACGGGTTGAAACCTGTTGCAGGCTCACCAGTTAGACCAGGAACTGTTACAACAATATGGGTTGGATCATCATCATTAGACGTTCCCAACATTGAAGCAACTGCAACAATTGCAATAACAATGACAATTATAGCAACAATAGAATATTTCATTTTATTATCCATTTTCTTAAAACTCCATAATTCATTTAATCTATTATCAATCAAAGTAATACACCTATCATATAATTTAATAATAAATATAATACTTTTTAAATTAATAATATGATCAGATATATTTAATTCCATATTATTTAACTATTTCTAATAATTACTACAAAACTATGTGATTTCACTTTAAACAAAATTTTCATTAAAAATTTTTAGCTTTAACATTATAGTTTACGATAATAAATCGATTATAGTGAAATAACTTGAGTGCATAAATTAATCAAAAGAATACAGGAAAAAATAAATGAAACATTCTTTTAAACAAAAATCATGAATAATCAGCTAATTTTACCCGAGTACTGTTAAAAAATCCAAATTTTAAAAACAAATTATAATTTAACTACATATTGAAAATCAGCAACTCCAGGATTGATTTCTAATCCATAAATATTTTTATCCATATGAACAGTTTCAAGCTCGTTATTTTCATCAAAAGTGACAATGAACCCCATTTTTACCCAAAAATCTAAAGCACCATCTAATGTTTTGTGAGTGTGTAAATAAATTTCAGTATAATTTGATTCTTTTGCAAAATTCTCAGCAATACCAAACATTCTAGAAGCTAAACCACAACGTCGACATCTTTTATCAACAAACAATCTCCAGATACTTGAAGTATTTTCATTAGAATATGAATGTTTAAATTCAGGAAAATCCTTATCAAAAGCCCTTATACCAATTGTCGATATAATTTCTTCATTTTCATTATAAGCAACAAAAAAATTATTTCTTTTTGGAGCAATATAATAATCCTCCAAATTTACAATATCCTTATGCCACTTTGGAACGTAACCATATCCAAATTCTTTTTTAATCATGTTAAATAAGAATTTTTGAACCTTTCTAATTTCATGCGGATCATTACTTAACTTTTTAATAGTAACATTCATTTTAAATACCAGCCATCAAAGTATTATTAAATCAATTGTTTTTATGTATTAAGTAATACTTTTTAATAATTTCTGAATAACATTAATTAATAAAATACTAAATCATATATAAAATTTATGCTTTGAAAAATAAATGGCAATTGAATAGAAAAAGTCATTAGATGTATAAAATGTTTCAATCTTATTTATTCATCACATAAAGGATTAAATTAATTGAATTATTGATTTAACCATTGATATATCTAAAAATGAAATTTTAACTGTGTTATGTCAAATTAATTCAAAATCCAACGTAAATACAATATAAATTAAAAGCATTAACACAAGAAGATACACAAGAAATCAGAGGAAAGAATATTGTTATAGTACCTCAGCAAGCAAACTTCTTAGATTCTCTAATGAAATGTTTTAAGCAAGCAATAAAACACCACCAGAATTAAAAAGTAAAAAAGAGAAAAAAGCTATAATTCCATTATTTGAAGGAATAACTAGAAAAGTACTTATTTCAACTGCACCACATTTGATGGTAGAATATGCCTTAAGGATATCAATAATCTTTAATATTTTCATTAATGTTAATAATCAATTCAAATAAAAAAAAAATGTAATGATTTCACATTTCATTTATTATTCCTAATGATATAAATTAATTAAAAAATTGTAATAAATAATACTTTTTTAAGAAATAAATCAAATTAGTAATATTTTTCTTAGATAATTTTAAATACTTCTAAAATAATAAACTTAATTCAATTGTTATTTAATTAAATTATTTTTTAATTTAATAAATTTATAGCAATTGAAAATTTAAAATTTGGAGAAAAAAATGGAACGCAAATACATTATTGGAATAATCATTGTAATAGTTATTGCTATTATTGCTGGAGCGGTCCTCATGGGAGGAACCTCCACTGAAAGAGCAGATGATGAACTAGTAGTTGCCGCTTACAGTCATGGAGGTGAACCTGAGGCCGGTTTTGACCCAATGCTTGGGTGGAATTACCTTGCAGAACCTTTAATTCAATCTACATTATTAAAGATGACACCAAACATGACATATAAAAACGATTTAGCAACAAGTTGGGAAGCAAATGATGATTTTACTGAATACACAGTTAAAATCAGAAATGATGTTAAATTTACTGATGGTACTCCATTAACAGCTGAAGACGTAGCATTCAGTTACAATGAAGCTTCAACAAATGGAGCAAGTAACTTAGACTTCAGTAGTTTAAAAAATGTCACAGCTAAAGATAATACCACAGTTGTATTTAAATTAAACAAACCAGATTCCACATTTGTTGATAAATTTGCATATCTAGGTATTGTACCGTCTGATTCTTATAATAACGAAACATATGGATCTAATCCAATCGGTTCCGGACCATATAAATTCGTACAATGGGACAAAGGTCAACAACTTATCTTAGAAAAAAATACTGACTACTATGGAAAACAACCAGAATTTAATAAATTAACAATTCTCTTTGAAATGAATGATGCTGCATTCAATGCTGCTAAAAATCATGAGGTAGATGTGGCTGCTGTACCATTAGCTTATGCTAATGAAACAATTGATGGCTACAACATGAAATTACTCGATACTATTGATGTAAGAGGATTATCCTTACCGGTTGTACCTAATACTGGTAAAACAACTGAAGATGGAAATCATATGGGTAACAATGTTACTTCAGATAAAGCAATAAGAAAAGCATTAAACTATGGTATTAATAGAACTGCAATAGCTGAAGGTGCATTAAATGGATTTGGATATCCTAACTATGACGGTATTGCACACCAATTACCATGGGCTAACGATGAAGTAAATGCTATTGAAGATGGAGATGTTGATAAAGCTAAACAAATCTTAAAAGAAGGAGGATGGAAAGACACTGATGGTGATGGAATCGTTGAGAAAAACGGTACAAAAGCATCTATCAATGTATACTACGCATCTGATGCTTCTGAAAGACAAGCTATTGCCGTAACTATCGCTGAACAAGCAAAAGAATTTGGTATTGAAGTGAATGCAACTGGTTCCAACTGGGACGAAATGGATGCAATTAAAAATACCGACCCTGTCGTATGGGGATTCGGTTCTACTGACCCATCAACCTTGATGAGCGAATATTATGGAGAATATGCAGGTCAGAGTTACAATAATCCAGCTTTAGTAAATAACAGTGCTGTGGATAAACATATTGATACAGCCAGATCAATGGATCGTGAATCCTCATACAGTGAATGGTCTGGAGTTTCCTGGGATGGAAGTGAAGGTATTTCACCATTAGGTGATGCGGCATGGTTATGGGCTGGCGAAATAAAATACGGATACTTTGTTGATGACAGTCTAGATATTTCTGAAGATACTGCATTATTACAACCTCACGGAGGGGATATCTTCTCCAACATTTACGACTGGCACAGAGTTTCTTCTATTGAAAAATAAAAATATTTAAATTATGAGTTGAATTATTACAATTTAACTCATCTCTTTTTTTTATTAGGGGTTTTTTTATGGTAAACTATGAAAAATTAGCAAAATTTTTAGGTAAAAAAATTGTTAGATTAGTGATTTTGCTCATTTTTGTTATATTATTAAGTTTCTTCCTTATAGACATGTCTCCTATCAACCCTGTAAAAACATATATTAGTAATATAATAATTTCACAAAATCAAATAGCTCAATTAGAAGCTTACTGGGGAGTTAATGAACCAATCACAACTAAAATGGCAAATTGGTTAGGGAATATTATTCAAGGAGATTTTGGAACTTCCCTTATTTTTAGAGTACCTGTAATTGATGTTATCAAAGAAAGATTCTTAGCATCATTAGCTTTAATGCTGTCCTCATGGATTCTGTCTGGAATAATAGGATTTACATTAGGAGTTCTCGCAGGATTTAAAAAAGATACAATTGTTGATAAAGCTATTAAAGTATACTGTTACATATTACAATCTGCACCAACATTTTGGATTGCATTACTTATTTTAATGATATTTAGTGTATATTTAGGTTGGTTCCCAACTGGTTTAGGTGTTCCAATTGCAACATTAAGTGAAAATGTATCATTTTGGGATTGGTTAAACCGTTTGATCCTTCCAATGATTACATTAAGTATTGTGGGAATAGCTTCAATCGCATTGTATACACGGGATAAATTAATTGAAGAAATGAATAGTGATTATTTTTTATTTGCTAAAGCAAGAGGAGAGAGTGGTTGGAATCTAATTAAAAGACATGGAATTAGAAATATTCTACTTCCAGCAGTTACATTGCAATTTTTAGGATTTTCAGAATTATTCGGTGGAGCAGTTCTTGTCGAACAAATATTTACCTATCCCGGAATTGGACAGGCTGCAGTATCAGCAGGCCTTAAAAGTGATGTGCCTTTACTTTTAGGAATTGTAATATTTAGTGCAATATTTGTTTATTGCGGCAATTTAATTGCAGATTTAATTTATAACTTTGTAGATCCAAGAATTAAGGAGAGTGAAGAAGATGGTTAATACTGAAAAAGGAAGTCTTTATAATTCTATTGGTAAAATGAATTTAAGAACAAAAACATTGATAACCATTGGAATAACTGTATTTATATTGATTGCAGTTGTTATTTCAAGCTTACTTATTAATTCAGCAGACATCACAACTAATTTCCAGGCAATGAATCAAGCCCCCTCATTTGAACATTTATTTGGTACTGATTGGATGGGAAGAGACATGTTCACACGTACCCTAAAAGGATTAGGGTTGAGTGTTCAAATTGGAGCTGGAGCATCTGTATTAAGTAGTTTAATAGCTATTGGAATGGCATTTCTTTCAAGCACCAATAAATTCTTAGATGGATTTATTGCATGGTTAATTGATTTATTTTTATCAATTCCTCATATTTTATTAATTATTTTAATTTCAATTGCATTAGGCGGAGGAGCATTTGGAGTAACAATGGGTGTGGCTATTACACACTGGACTTCACTTGCAAGAGTTTTAAGAGCAGAAATCAAACAAATACAAACATCGGAGTTTGTTAAATTATCTGAAAGATTTGGAAAATCCAAATTATGGATTGCAAAAAAACACATTTTGCCGTTAGTAATCACACAGATAATTGTTGGTACCATTCTAATTTTCCCTCATGCAATTATGCACGAAGCCAGTGTAACATTTTTAGGATTCGGTTTATCACCTCATGAACCTGCAATCGGTATCATTTTATCAGAATCTATGAAATATCTTGCAACAGGTAACTGGTGGTTAGCATTATTCCCTGGTTTGGCATTATTAATTATTGTATTGCTATTTGATATTGTAGGCGAAAATATTAAGAAAATACTTGACCCAACAAGCGCTAATGAATAGGTGAGAAGATGGATAAAATATTAGATGTGGAAAATGTATCAATTTCATTTATCCAATACACACAAGGATTAAATCAAAGAAATTTACATGTAATTACCGATTTAACCCTAGACATGACTGAAGGTGAAATTTTAGCAGTACTTGGTTCAAGTGGTTCTGGAAAAAGTCTACTTGCACATGCAATATTCGGAATCCTACCGGAAAATGCTAATTTAAAAGGAAAAATAAAATATAAAGGAAAAGAATTATCACAAAAAGATAAAGAAGAAATTCGTGGAAAAGAAATAGGATTAATCCCTCAATCAGTTAATTTCCTAAATCCACTGATGAAAATATCTGACCAAGCAATTGGACATACTGAAAGTGATGAAGAAAAAAAAGAGAAAAAACAAAAGCAAAGAGAACTCTTTAAACGTTACAATTTAGGTCCTGAAGTGGATGACATGTACCCCTTCCAATTATCCGGAGGAATGGCAAGAAGAGTGCTTGTATCAACTGCATTATTATCAAGTCCGAAACTTGTAGTGGCTGACGAGCCAACACCGGGACTTGATGAAAAAACAGTCAAAGAAACATTAAATCACTTCAAAAATATGAAAGAAGATGGAGTTGGAGTGCTTTTAATTACACATGACATTCATGCCGCATTAGAAATAGCTGATAGAATTGGAATATTCTATGCAGGTTATGTAATAGAAATAGCTGAGAATAAAGATTTCTCCGGAGATGGTGAAAACCTACTCCATCCTTACACAAAAGCATTATACAAAGCATTGCCTGCAAATGGATTCCATCTAACACATGGCCACCAACCTTTACACGGAGAAATCCCTAAAGGCTGCCCCTACTATGAAAGATGTGAAATGAGATTTGAAAAATGTAAGAGTGAATGCCCACAACTAATTGATCTTGGAAATAAAAAAGTTAGATGTTTTAAATACCAAGAAGGTGCATAAAATGGAACTTAAAGGAACAAACATTTCATTTAAATATCCACTAGCAAAAGAATTCTTACTAAAGGATATTGACATATATCTGGACAACAATAAAATCATAGGTTTAGTTGGAGATAGTGGTATTGGAAAATCAACACTATGCGAAATACTATCTGGATACCTAACAAATTTTGAAGGAAATGTGGAACTTGATGGGGAAAAATTACCTCAAAAAGAGTTCTGCCCAGTGCAATTAATTTACCAGCACCCAGAAAAGGTAATGAATCCGAAATGGAAAATGAAAGATGTCCTTGAAGAATCCTGGAATGTTGACGATAATCTTTTAGACGAATTCGGAATTCAAAAATCTTGGTTTACCCGATTTCCTCAAGAACTTTCAGGAGGAGAACTTCAAAGATTTTCCGTATTAAGAGCTCTCAATCCAAAAACAAAGTTCTTAATTGCAGATGAAATGACAACGATGCTTGATGCAATAACACAAGTGCAAATTCTAGATGCTGTGTTGAAAATAGTTCGCCAAAGAAAAATGGGATTTTTGCTTGTAAGTCATGATATGGATCTTGTTAATACAATCTGTGATGACATAATCTATTTTGAAGATATTAATGGTATTTAATCATTAATATCCATTACTTTTTGTCTATGCTTGCGCATAATCCTGAAACCCATCAATTAAACTTTAAAAACTAGAAATCATTAATGAAACAATAATTGGAATTGACATCTAAGCAATGCTTTTTTTATGATTACCAATCATTACCTCAATATTATTTACAGAATCATTATTAATCAGGATAATAATTAAAAGTTATTCAAATATAAGATTAATTATTTGAAAAATTTTAAAAATATAAAAAGAAAAAAATAAAAAAAAGAATTATTCTTTTTTAGCAACATAAATTTCTTGTTTAGTGCTTGCATTTGCATCGAAAACAATATCTTCCGCATTTTCTTTAATGTCCTGAAATGTTTCTTCAGCATCTTTTTTAGTAGAAATTACACCAGCCATTCCTTTTGTGGCTAAATCTTTAGCAGCTTGTGATTTAATGATTTGTGCACCAATTATTGCTGTTGCAATTCCACCTGCAAATAATAATGCATGTTTATGTTCTTTTGCAAATGCAGGTAAATGTTTTTTGAATACCATTAAAATTCCTCTTGAGTTATTCTTTAGATTCAACAACTATCTCTTCAGCTTCAGCTTTCATATCAGATACAATTTTTTCTGCATCTTGTTTAATTGAAATGACTTCAGCCAAAGCATTAGTAGCAGTATCTTTTACAATATCGGATTCCAATACTTTTTTACCGATTACTGCTGCAGCCACTCCACCAGTAAATATTACTGCCGCTTGGTGACCAATTGCTAAACCCACTAAACGTTTCAATACCATATCAATCCCTCACGAAATTAAAATTTATTCTTCAGCTATTTCTTCAGCTTCTTTTTTCATATCTTCAATCGCTTTTTCAGCATCTTGTTTAGCAGAAATGACTCCTGCCATAGCGTTAGTTGCCGTCTCTTTTACAACACCAGACTCTAACACTTTTTTACCAACAATTGCAGTAGCAACACCACCTGCAAAAATTAATGCAGCCTTGTGTTCAATTGCATGATCTAAAATTTTTTTAAAAACCATATTGATCCCTCTAATTAATTAAATTTATTCTTCAGCTATTTCTTCAGCTTCTTTTTTCATATCTTCAACAGCTTTTTCAGCATCTTGTTTAGCAGACATTACTCCTGCAACAGCTTGAGTAGTAGCATCCTTTACGGTTTTTGATTCAATGATTTTTTTACCGATAATCGCAGTTGCAATTCCACCTACAAATAATAATGCAGATTTGTGTTCAACGATTTTATTCATGTATTTTGGGTGTATCATTTTTAATTACTCCTAAATTTTTAAATTCAAATCAATTAATATTCCTTGTTATAACATTATGAAAAAAGTAGTATATAAAGTAATCGGTTTAAAAGGTTTTTTAGGTTAATCTAACAATTTATATTTAGTTATAACTAATTTAGGAAACTCTAAACCCTTTTTAAATTTAGTCATTCCAAAAAATGAATAAAAAGAAATTAGAATAAAGGATCTTTTACCATCCCAATTCTAAATGAATTTAATATAACAAGCAAGGTCAGTCCTAAATCTCCAAAACCAACAGACATCATTAATGTGATAATGCCTAAAATTGCAAGTACAACACATAACAATTTAACTGCAATTGCTACACTAATATTTTGTTTAATAATTCCCATTGTTTTATGAGATAATGAGAATAAATACGGGAGTTTTGAAATATCATCTTGCATTAATGCAACATCTGCTGTTTCAATAGCTACATCAGAACCTGCAGCACCCATAGCAATACCTATATTTGCACGTGCTAAAGCTGGTGCATCGTTAATACCATCCCCAATCATAGCCACATTACCAAATTTATTCCTGATGGTATCAAGGAGGTTTAATTTATCTTCAGGAAGCAAATCAGAATATACATAATTAATTCCAATTTCATCTGCTACTTTACGAGCTGCCAGTTTATTATCTCCTGTAAGCATGACAGTCTGAATACCTTGACTGTTTAAATCGGCAACTACTTCAGAAGCATTAGATCTGAGTTTGTCCGCTACAGTAATAATGCCCAATACTTTTTCTGAATTTCCAACAAAGACAATTGTTTTTCCTTCAGAAGTGCGTTTATTAATATCGTCTCTTGAGATATCAAATGAACTTCCTTCAATTAATGATTCATTAGCAGCATAATATTCAACACCATTAATGATACCAACGATTCCTTTACCTGGAACATTTTTAAACTCGTCAATATCATCAAATTCAATATCATTCATTGTTGCATAGTCCACAATAGATTGTGCAATAGGGTGAGATGATTTATGCTCTAAAGAAGCTGCAATATTAACAATATCGTTTTCTGAGAATGCCTCATCGACAACTTCAACTTCACTTAAAACTAATTTGCCCTCTGTTAAAGTACCAGTTTTATCAAAGATTACGGCTTTAATATCCCTCATTTCCTCAACATAACTACTTCCTTTAATTAATACTCCATTTTTTGTAGCTGAAGTAATGGCAGATACCATGCCAACTGGTGTTGAGATTAAAAATGCACAAGGACAGGAAATTACTAATAATGAAAGTGCTTTATAAACCCAATCAATTAATGGCTGACCAAATAATAAATTAGGAACAAGTGCAACACAAATTGCAGCAACCATCATGACCGGAGTGTAATATTTAGCTACTTTCTCAACAAGAGATTCAGTTTCAGACACATTTAGTTGGGACCTTTTAACTAATGTTACTATTTTAGAAATTACAGAATCTTTTGCTTTTTTAGTAACAACCATCTCTAAGTATCCGTCTTCATTAACAGTCCCGGAAAATACTTCATCCCCAATCTCTTTTAAAACAGGAACACTCTCTCCAGTAATGGAAGCTTGATTAATTGAAGATGAACCATATACAACAGAACCATCTAAAGGAACTTTATCTCCAGGTTTGACAATGACAATTTCACCAATATTAACATCATCAACATTTCTTAACTCTTCAGAATCTCCTACTTTAACTCTAGCGGTTTCAGGAGCAATCTCGACTAAAGATTTAATGGAACGTTTTGCACGGTGTTCTGCATAATCTTCTAAGAATTCAGCAATAAAGTAAAGGAATGTTACGGCAGCACCTTCTTCAGGATGCCCTATGATGAATGAAGCAACACAAGCAATACACATTAACATTGCCGGGCCAATAGTGTGCCTTTTAACTAATGAGTTATATGCAAGAATTGCAATTTCATAACCTGCAATTAAAGCACCTAACATGAATATTAAAGTAACGATAGTTGGGTTAAATGATAAGAATTCTAAAATATGGCCTGCAGCAAAACATATTCCACTTCCAACGATGATTTGAATTGGTCTATTAGCTATTAAAGGTTTACCCTCTGCCAATAATTCTTCATTTTCCTCACCATGGTCATGATCATCATCTGCACAATCCGGACATCCGCAAATACTTATTTCAACATCATCATCATGGTCATGACAATCACAATCAGAATCACTACAAACATCCCCATCAACATGAGAATGCTCATGCTCGTGACCATGACCCTCTGCACAATCAGAATCACTACAAACATCCCCATCAACATGAGAATGCTCATGCTCGTGGTCATGATGTTGGTGATCATGGTCGTGATCATGATCATCTGCACAATCAGGACATCCACAAATACTTATTTCAACATCCTCATCATAATCTATTTCTTCTCTGTGATCATATGCATTTAAATCAGTTTTTTTCTGATAATCTTTTAATAATCGTTTATTATAATGATTAGAATCTGTACAATGTACTTCGTCGCAATTTGAATCGTAACAGATATAATTATAATGTTCTGGATTGTGACAGTCTTCATCTTGACAATCTGCATCGTAACATCTATTATCTGTCATAATATCACCAATTAAAAATTATTCTAATATATGTTCCAAACCTACTTTGTAAATCATTTCAATGTGAAGGTCTGTAAGAGAATATCTTGCCAGTTTTCCTTCTTTTTGATATTTAACAATGTTATTAGCACGTAAGATTCTTAATTGATTTGAAACAGTTGTTTGGTTTAAATCAAGTGCCTCACAAATGTCACATACACATAAATCTTCAATGCTAAGCAGGGAAATAATTTTTAATCTTGTTGGATTTCCAAATATTTTAAAAAACTCTGAAAGATCAGTGAATTCATTTTCATTAGGTATACGTTCTTTAATACGTTCAACAACATCTTCATGAGAGTTGAAAACTTCACACATATCATAATTTTTCTTTTCAAGATTATTATTTTCCATGGTCATCACACATATCATATATTTACATATTATGATATGTTCATATATTTAAATGTTTTCATATCATGATATTATGATATGTTATTAGAAAATGATTTTTACTAAAAAAACAATTAGAACAATAGCTAAAAAGTAATAAAGTAATTAAACTAAATTAATTACTTTTTAACAGTACCAATTAAAGTACCATTAATAACACAGTCAAAATCTATTCTTTCAAGCCAGCCAGCTTTAGTGAACATGTCCATGAAACAAAATCCCATTAACTGACCGTCCTCTTTTAAGATACTATTAACTAAACTCATTAACTCATCAGTATCAACATCATATTTAGGCATTGAAAGCCCACCCAACAATACTACAACATCAGAATCATGAGGATCAGATACTTCATCTTTTAAAACCATAGCATATGATTTTGACTCAAATTCATGACATTCCTCAATATCCAATAATGGAATGAAATGATTTTCCTTATCTCTTACTGCATAAGCCATAAACTCGGCAAATGGAGTACAAACACCTGGAGATCCAATATAAGTAATCTTCTGAGCATCTCCAACTTCTTTTTTAAAAGTTGCTAATTGTCCATTTAATCCTTTCCATTCATATGCGTCTTCCATCAAACCAACTCCTTAAACATGATTTATATTTAATCTCATTATTAAAAATTCTATTTAAATTGCTAATATAATTATTATTCAATATCTTTAAGTGCTTCAACCATATGCAAATCACCAATTTTATCTGAAAACAATAAATTAACACCAACAGATATTGAAAACGTTATAAAAGCAGCGAGTAAAATATTTCCCCAAGTTAAAGAAGGAATATAATACAAAGAATCCCCTGCAGCATTCATCATCAAGGTCATGAAGTAAAATCCCAATGGAATTCCTAAAATAAATCCAATGGCTGTGAAAAACAAGTTCTGAGTGAGGAGTAATTTCCTTAGCACATTTGTTTTAAACCCTAAAACTTTTAAAGTTGCGATTTCCCTCTCCATTTCAGTAAATGATAAAATACCTAAATTATATAACACTAAAAAGGCCATTATAACTGCTACAACAGTTACAACATAAACCATCATCATTACAGATGAAGTCATCTGATTCCAACTTTTTTCCATTTTATCAATACTTGTCTCAGATTTAATTGAATCAAAGTGTTCTCCAAACTCGTCAGGTGTTAATATGGAAGTTGGAGTGAAATTTAAACCCTGATCTTCTAAAGTGTCTGGAGACATTATTAAACCTTGTGATACTGGTTCTGCATGAATTTGACCTATTTTAGAGCTTACCCACTTATCATTTCCAACAATATGCCATTTAATTTTATCTCCAATGCTTAAATTAAATCTCTCAGCAAGTTTTTTAGAAATTGAAACATCACCCTCATCAATATCAATAGGATTTCGATTACTATCAGTATAAGATATTAAATCAGTGTTATTTGTAACTAAAAGCGTTGCCGTGTCTTCCATACCATTAGCTTTAAGTTCCATAGATTGTTGCATTATAAAGCTACCACCAGTTTCATTTAAAATATAATACAATTCCATGGGATTTGCATCCTGAGATAAAGAGAGTTTAGCCCCATAATGACTTATATCCTCATATTCCCATGATTTTAATTCATTCATACTATCATTCATGCCGAATGCAGCTATTAAAAGTGCAACACATCCCATTACCCCTACAATTGTCATTAAAGCTCTGAATTTATTTCTTCTCGCATTCCTTATGTTCCAACGAATATTGAAATTTAAATGATTCCACATTTTCATTTTTTCAATAAGCATTTTAGAAGAATTGCCTGGTGCTTTAGGCCTCATAGTATTGGCGGGATTTTCTTTTGAAATTCTTATACATGAAATATAAGTTACAAAAACAGATGATGCAACCATCAATACTGTAATATAAATAAAACTCATATCAAATCCAGGATTCCAAGCAGGCATACTATAACGCGCCATCATTGATGGATAAAACATTTGAGGAATAATCATAGGTCCTGCAAGTAATCCCAAAATAGCTCCAGCTAAAACCGGCAAGAATCCATATGAAATATAATGTAAAATTATTGATTTGTCTTTAAAACCAACTGCCTTTAGAATTCCAATTTGAGTTCTCTGATTGGAAATAATTCTTGTCATCGTGGTTAAAAGTGTTAGAAAAGTAACTAAAACAAACACTATTGGGAAAACATCCCCAATCATTTTATGCTGCGCCATTTCATCTCCAAATTTCGCAACACTAAGTTGGTCGGATTGTTTTGTAAATGATAAATAATCAATCGAATCATCTAATTTATCTTTAAAATACCTATCTGAATGGTTATATTTGACAAGTACCGTATTATATTCAATGTCTCCAGGATATGCCCCGCTAGACAAATATGCAAATCCTATTTGTGAAAAATCAGGAGTGAGGGAACTTGAAGAAGTTTCGTAAATGTATTCAGGAGAATATCCCAAACCTTTAATTTCTTTTTTAAATGTTTGATTGTCAAATTCAAATTTGATTTTATCCCCAATATGCAAATCCCTAGCATCAGCAAAACGTTTATCTAACCATACTCCAGATTTATCTGAAGGATTGAAATCTTCACCTTCAGTTGAATAAAATTTAGAAACCGACCCGTCTTTGGTGAAATGCAGCGTTATGTCTGGCTTGCCCTCCATGTCAACTACTGATTGAACTACAGCTTGCCTATCTGATTGCGTTGAAAATTCGTTAATTTTATTAATAGCTGCCTCATCAAAATCGTTATTGTAAATCCACCCATCAGCAAGATTAGTATCCATGTAAAACTGACTTGAGGTTTGCTCTAGCCCATAATATTCAGCATAAATACCACAGTAAGCAAAAATGCCCAAAAATGCCATTAGAAATATTGCAATAAATTGTGTTCTATTGATTTTTATATCCCTTAGCATTTTTTTAAATAACGACATGATATAATATTAGAAAATTAAAATATAAAAAACCTATTTAAATGGATTAAATGCATTATTAAAATCATGACTAAAAAATTTAAATTAAACTAGGTATTTTACATTAACATCAAGATATACATCAATTTAATATGATATTAGTGAGATTCAATTATTTTATCTAAAATTAAAATAAGCTCATCAACACTAATTCCAGAGCGTTTACTCATATCTGAAATATCCGCTTTTCTCATCATGACTTTAGCCATAGGAGTTTTAAGCATTTTAAATTTTGTATTTGTTTTTGGAAGTTCATCTTTTAAAAAAGGATATTTTTTTATTAAATCCATCAATTTAGTGTCTGGTGTAATTTCAACCAAATTAAATCACCTTAACATCAGGATTTTTCTCGCCAAATTCTTCTTTGAGTTTAGCACATATTTCTGGTCTTTCAACACCTTTTTCTTCCATCTTTTTAATGGTCTTATATGCATTAAATAGTGTTGATGGCCCGATTTCAGAACTAAAGTATCCAATTCCTTGATTCCAAGCAAAAAGTTCAAACACATCATCTAATGCTCTTGAATCAATTCCATGAATGTAACCTTTAACAAGTTCTCGTGTTGCCTGACGCATTCTTCCAGCACCAACAGCATTAGTTAGTGACAGCAACAATCTTGTTTCATAATCAAGAAAACGATTTTCATCACTCCAAGTCAAATCCCAAAATTGTACCGCTACCTCCCCCAGACCATCATCGATTATTGGCATGTTTGTAAGTGCAACTGGCCTCATTGGAATGTCTTTAGTAGGTTGTTTTACTTCTATTCTGTAGAAATATGCATGGAATTCATGGTCATCTACTTTTTCTGTATGATGTTCAAATCCCAAATCTTCCATTACTTCATATAAAGGAATTGGATCAAAAGTTTGAATAACCTCCAAACCATTATCTTTTTCTATTTTCATTGCAAGTTTTTTTAATGCTGGAAAAAAGTTTCCAGATAATCCTCTAACATCTTTTACTTTAAATTCAGAAATTTTATCTTTCCAATTATCATAAGACATATTTTCACCTTAATATTTAGTTATGCCTAAATGTTATATAAAGATTTTGTCACTTTTTAAGTATTAAATGTATAAAAAAAGATTAATATGAGTTAATTAACTCATTAAAAAGAAAAACTGTTTCATCGACAGACATCTCAGCACGTTGACTGACTTCTGACAAATCTGCTTCCCATAAAGAAATTTTACCCATCGGAGTTACTAAAAATTCAAATTTCCAGTTACTTTTGGCCAAATCTCTTTTAAGTAAGGGATAAGTATTGAGTAAATCCATATATTTTGATTTTTCAGTTACTTCAATCATGATAATAGTTTAAATTAACCCCATTTAAAAGTTTTGTCACTTGAAAAGTATAATAAGTAGGTTAGCTACTCATTATCTTTAAGTGATTCAACCATGTCTAATCTCTTGAGTTTACCTGAAAACATTAAGTTTACTAAAATTGAAACCACATATGTGATTAAAAAGGTTACAACAAATGTTTTAAGTGTTAAAGTTACAGATATGAAAAATGAATCGCCCATTGTTGAAAACATATACTGTATTCCCAACAATCCCAAAGGAATTCCAATTATAAATCCAATGGTAGTAAACCATAAATTTTGTGTTAAAAGCAATTTCCTTAGTTTATCTGTTTTGAAACCTAAAACTTTTAGAGTAGCTAATTCACGTTTAATTTCAGTGAAAGACAATAAACCCAAATTATACAATACAATTATTGATAATAATGTTGCAAATACTACCAATAAATAACTCATACTCATAGATGATTCCATCATATCATCCCAACTTTCAGTTAAAGAATCAATTGAAAGAATTGTTTTGATGCCCTTATAATTATGATCCACATCTTCTGAAGTGATTATGCTAGTTACATTATAATCAATACCCAAATCATCTAATTTTTCTTTAGATATTATTAAACCTTGAGAAGTTGGGTCACCATGAATTCTATCAATTTTTGTTTTTACCCATTTATCTGAACCCATTATGTGCCATTTAACAGTATCACCGACACCAACACCCAATAAATCAGCCATTTTTTGTGAAATTGAAACTTCATCATCCCCAATTTCAATAGGATTTCTATTAGTATCGGTTGGAGTGTACAGTTTATTATCGTCAAGGACTTCTAAAACTCCCGATTTTTTAACGTCCCCCGATTTAATCTCAATTGAACCTTCCATTAATTTTTCACCATCAACATCCTCAACAACATCATCAATTTGAGAATCAGTTGCATTTTTTTCAACAACTAATTTTGAAGAGTAATGATTAATGTCATCATAAGACCATGATTTCATTTCATCAAAACTATCCATAGCTCCAAATGAAGCAATAATAATCATTGTACAACCTAAAACACCAACAATACTCATTAATGCTCTGAATTTATTTCTTTTAGCATCACGATAATTCCAACGAGCATTAAACGATAATTTTTTCCAAATTTTAGATTTCTCAAATAGTCCTGAAGAGGAGACCTTTGGAATTTTTGGCTTTATAGCTTGTGAAGGACTTTCTTTTGAAATACTCCTACATGCAATATATGAAACTAAAAATGACAAAATGACCATGGCTACAGTTGCAAAAATAAAACTAACATCAAAACCACTTAACCAATAAGGTAAACTATACAATGATGTAAATTCATCAAACACCACTGGAGGTATTGTTAAAGGTCCTAAAATAAAACCTAGAATGCTTCCTGCTAAAACCATCCAAAATCCATATGAAATATAATGAATCATTATTGTGCGATTTTTAAATCCTAATGCTTTTAAAACACCTATTTGAGTTCTTTGATTTGAAATTATTCTTGTCATTGTAGTTAATAAGGTTAACATTGCAATAATAATAAATATTAATGGAATAAATCCTGTCATCACTTTGTGTTGATCAGTTTCATCTTGAAACCCTGCAAAACTTGGATTGACAGCCCTGTCCATAAATGTAGTGTAATCATCGCCTAATTTATCATCAAGTTCATGTTCATAATCACTCGCACTTCCATCAAATTTAACAAGTAAAACATTATATGGAACATCAGCCATTGGAAATGCTTTATAAGACATGTAAGCGAAACCCATTTTATCAAAATCTGGAATCATTGAAGTGTCTGAGGTTTGATAAACATGCTCTGGAGAATATCCTAAACCTTTAATTTCCTTTTTGATTTCTAATCCGTTAACTTTAAAAGTAATATTATCCCCAATATCTAAATTTTTAGCTTCAACAAATCTTATATCTAACCATACACCCTCTTTATCAGATAAATCAAATTTTTCACCTTTAACCGAATAAAATTTAGATATATCATCATCGGCTAAAAAATGCAGCCTAATGTCCGGATCATTTTTAAAATCAACTACCGAACTTAAAACCAATTGTTTTTCTACATCTTTTGTTGATTCAATGTCCTTAACTTTATCAATTAAATCATTACCAACATTGTTTGAATAAATCCAACCATCAGCTAGATTTGTTTCATTATAATAAGTATTTGCAGTTTCTTCCAAACCAAAGGATTCAGCTCCAAAACCTACAAATACAAAAATGCCTAAAAAGGCCATCAAAAATATAGAGATAAATTGAATCTTATGACTCTTAATATCTCTAACCATCTTTTTTGATAACATTTACTCACCACTTTTAAGAGATTCTACCATGTCAAGATTTTTAATTTTACTTGAAAACATTAGGTTTACAATTATTGACAATGCAAATGTTATTATTGCAGATAAAAGGAAATTGGTAATTGAAATTGAAGGAACTATAAAAAAGGAATCACCTGATGATTTCCACATGGCATCCAATATGAAATAACCTACAGGCAAACCAAATATAAATCCAATAGCTGTAAACCACAAGTTTTGTGTTAACAATAATTTTCTCAAAGCTCGTGTTTTGAATCCCAATACTTTCAATGTTGCAATTTCCCTTTCAATTTCTGTAAATGACAACAATCCTAAATTATAAAGTACAACAACTGCTAAAAGGGAAGCAAAGAATATTAAAATATAAATTAATAACCACATAGCACTCATAAGTGAATCATAACTAGAAGTCATGTCTTCCATAGTATTTGCTGCTTTTACACCATCATATTTCTCATCAACTGGCTCAGAAGTTAATATGCTAGTTGCAGTGTAGTTTATATCCAAATCCTTCAATTTTTCAGCAGACATGATCAATCCCTGTGAAATTGGATCGGCATGGATTTTATCGATTTTTATTTTAACCCATTTATCTGAACCCATAATATGCCATTTAATAGTGTCACCAACATCAACATCCAGCAAATTGGCCATTTTTTGTGAAATTGAAACTTCATCATCATCAATTTTTATCTTATCCCAATTAACATCAGTTGGAGTTATTAAATCAGTGCCATTTAAAACTAAAAGCGAACCCGATTTTTTAGCCGAATCAGATTGTATTTCAATAGCTGATTCCATTATTTTATCACCATTAACCTTATCAGCTATTTCATCCACTTCAGAGGCAGTTGTATCTTCATCAATCACTAGTTTTGAGCCATAATGATTAATATGTGAAAATTCCCATTCCTTTAAATCATTTGCCCCATCATACATTCCAAATGCACATACTAAAAGTGCAGAACAACCCATAACTCCAATAATAGTCATTAGTCCACGAGATTTATTTCTTTTGGCATCACGGTAATTCCAACGAGCATTAAATGATAAACGTTTCCAGAAACTAAATTTTTCAACAAACCCGGATGATGAAACCTTAGGCATCTTAGGCCTTATTGTATCGGCTGGTTTTTCAGAGGAGATACTATTAACTGAATAATATGAAACTGCAAGAGACATTATAACCATTAAAGCAGCCACATATACAAAGCTCATACTCCATGCAGGATCCCAATAAGGCATTATATATGTAGAACTCATTGATGGATGAAACAGTGGAGGCAATGTCATTGGCCCTAAAATCAAACCTAAAATTGCACCAATTAAAACCAACCAAAATCCATAGGATATATAATGTAGAATAATTGAAATATTACTGAATCCACTAGCCTTTAGAATACCAATCTGATTTCTTTGATGAGTAATAATCCTTCTCATTGTTGTTAAAAGTATCAACATTGCAATTAGAATAAATACAACAGGGAACAAATCCCCCATCATTTTATGCTGGTCTATTTCATCAGCAAATTGAGCTACACTTGTATGTTCAGACCTATCAACAAAAGAACTATAATATCCATCTAATCTATATTCCAATAACTTCTCGTATGTATCTGAATCTCCATCAAATTTAACTTCCAAAACATTATATGAAATGTTATCTCCAGGAAATGCCTTATAAGATAAATAAGCAAAACCAATTTTGTCAAAATCAGGGATAATTGAAGATGATGAAGCATGGTAAACGTATTCTGGAGAATATCCCAAACCTCTAATTTCTTTTTTGATTTTATGACCTTCAAATGTAAAAGAAATTTTATCTCCAACTTTCAGGTTTTTAGCATCGGCAAAACTCTTATCCAACCATACACCATTTTTATCATTAATATCCAATGGTTTTCCTTCGAGCAAAAAGAATTTTGAAATAGTGTTATTTTCAACAAAGTGCAGAGTAACATCAGGATCATTTTTAAAATCGGCTGCCGAATCGACAACATATTGTCTTTCCATTTGATTAGTTGCACCCAGATACTCAACTTGATATAAAAATAAATCATTAATACCCATTGAATAAATCCAACCGTCAGCCAGATTGGTATCTTCATAGTAGTTATCAATATTAACTTCAAGACCTATTGATTCACCACCAACACCTGAAAATACAAATACTCCTAAAAAAGCCATTAAAAAGATAGAAAGAAATTGGGTTTTATGTTTTCTGATGTCTCTTAACATCTTTTTGAAAAGCATATGCTCACCATTCTAAATCAGTTACTTTTTTAGGATTTTCATTAATTGCCATATCTTCAATTTGACCATTTTTAATTCTGATTACTTTATCGGCCGCTTCTGCAAGTATTGCATTGTGTGTTACTATAACGACAGTTGTGTTTTGGTTGTTACTCATATCTTGAAGTAAATTGAGAATCAACACACCTGTTTTTGAATCAAGTGCACCTGTCGGTTCATCACATAAAAGCATAGTAGGTTGTTTTGCAACAGCTCTTGCAATTGATACTCTTTGCTGTTCCCCTCCAGATAATTGTGCTGGGAATTGATTTGAATGATCCTCAAGACCAACTGATGAAAGTACAGCTTCACCATTGATATTTACATCCACAATATCTTTCATTAATTCAACATTTTCCAATGCAGTTAAATTAGGAATCAAGTTATAAAATTGGAAAATAAATCCAACATTATTAGCTCTGTATTCAGTTAGTTGATTATCATTAAATGATTCAACATGATTGCCTTTAACAATGATTTCACCAGAAGTAACTGAATCAAGACCTCCCAATAAATTTAGAAGTGTTGATTTGCCCGCTCCTGAGGGTCCCAGAATTACAACAAACTCCCCTTCATCGATTGTAAAATTAACATTGTCCATAGCTTTTAAAACGTGACCGCCAGATTTATAGATCTTGCTCACATTCTTAAATTCGATAATTGTGCTCATTAATATTACCTTCTAATGTATAATTGTCCATTCAATAATATATCAAATAAAGTATTTAAATTTAGGTATTCCCAAAAAATCAATTTCTTAAAAAGAATTTCTTTAATTTTGCCTCATCGGTTTTATAATTGTCAATAATTTCCCCACCACAGAAATGCAATATATGAGAACAGGCCTCCATAATTAACTCGAAGTCATGAGTTATAATAAATGATGTGATTCCCATTTTTTGAAGATAAACAAGGTTTTGGCTAACTTTCATCATATTTTTTAAATCAAGCCCACTTGTTGGTTCATCAAAAATTAATATTTCTTTTTTAGAAGCAATTGCAGATGCAATAGCTACTCTTTGTTTTTCTCCCCCAGATAAAGCCATAGGATGAGAATCTTTTAAATCAATCAAATTCAAGTTGGTTAAAATTTCTTCAGCGAGTTTTTCATTTTCCTCATCCATACTTAATAATACTTCATCTAAAACACTTTCAGTAAATAACTGATGATTTACATCTTGCATTACCATATATGTCTTTTTTAATCTGTCTTTTCTTTTTAACACTTTACCCTCGAAAAATAGCTCTCCTTTACATGATCTTTTAAGACCACATAAACAATTTGCAAAAGTGGATTTTCCAGCGCCATTTTTCCCAATAATTGCTATTATCTCATTTTTTGGAATTTTAGCATTCTCAATATTTAAAGCTTGAGTTTTGCCATAATTAAGTTTAAAATTTCTAAGTTCTAAAAATTCATTTTTTGAAGAATAATAATTCTTTCTTTTGCAATTTATATTATCTAAGTTTAATTGTCTTAAACCCAATTTTCTATAATCTAAATTTTTAAAATCAGAAGCTGAATACTCATTAGCAATTTTTCCATCTTTTAAAAAAATTACTCGATCAATAACATCTTTTAAAAAGAATAATTTATGTTCTGCAATGATAACTGTTTTACCTTGTGATTTCCATTTCTTTATGATATCTTCCAAATTCCAACTTGATTGTGAATCTAAATTAGATGAAGGTTCATCTAAAACTAAAATTTCTGGAAAAGTGGCTGAAACCGAGGCGCAAGCAATTTTCTGTTTTTCACCACCAGATAATTTAAAAATATTTTTATCAAGCAACTGTTTTAAATCAAAATCATTTACAACAGATTTTAATCTATTTTTAATTTCATTTTCTTCAAAACCCAAGTTTTCACATCCGAAAACTAATTCAGAAGTAGTATCCACATTGAAAAACTGTGTTTTGGGATTTTGAAAAACCGAACCAATATGTTCTGAAATTTCATATATTGGCAATTTACTAACTGATTTATCATTTAAATAAACTTCACCTTCCCTTTTTCCATCAAAAAAGTTAGGAATAAGACCATTAAAAAAACGAGTCATTGTTGTTTTTCCACAACCAGACTCGCCACAAAGAAGGATAACCTCACCTTTTTTAATATTTGAATTAATGTCAGTTAAATTATTCCCATTGCCATTATTCCCATAGGAAAATGAAACTTTATCCATTTTAAGCAAATAATCTACCTCCAATGAAATTATAAATATAAAATCCAAAACCAATAAAAGTAATAGCTAAAAGTAGGAAATCCCATATTTTAAATTTAACTTCATATAAATGAGTTCGCTGTTTAGGATTACTTAGGCCTCTTGTTAGAGAAGCCGCAGATAGTTCATCTGATGTTTTAACAGCACTAATCAAAATTGGAATCATATAAAACTCAACTAGTTTTAACAGATTTTTTAGAGATTTAAAGTTTAAACCAAATCCTCTCATTTTCATTGCATTAGTAATTGATTTTATTTCTTCAATAACTGATGGAATATATCTAAACACGACTGAAAGTGGAATAATAATAGATTTGGGCACCTTACTTTTTTCCATTGATGTCACAAATTCACTTACTTTTGTTGTATTTATTGTATAATATCCCATCATCATAATGGACAACATTCTAGTGGCAATATAACTAAAAGACACAAACAATATTGTTAAAATACCTGTTGAAGTTGGAAGAATGAAATTTTGAAGACATTTAGCAATTATGTAGATTATAATGTATATTACTGCAGATTTAACATGATTGGAAAACAATAAACAAATACATGGAATTAAAACTAAAATACCACTAATATATAATGAAACATCATTAAAAACCATGAAACTTAACAATACAAGAATAATAATTTTGGTTCTTGGATCAATATTAAAATTCAGTTCTAATCCCATCAATATCGCCTTAAGCTATACCTGCTTTTTCAAAGTGTTTTTTCAATACCAATTTTCCAATATATGCACTTAATAATCCAAAGACGAATGTTAGAACTATTAGTACAATGCAAAACTCTGGTTTTAAGAATGGGAGAACAAAATCC
Source organism: Methanobrevibacter sp. V74 (assembly GCF_963082495.1). NCBI lineage: Archaea > Methanobacteriati > Methanobacteriota > Methanobacteria > Methanobacteriales > Methanobacteriaceae > Methanobrevibacter > Methanobrevibacter sp. V74. The sequence continues at coordinate 12,165 of NZ_CAUJAN010000008.1, read as the reverse complement.
ACATATTCCTTGCCCATTGAAGCGGCCATAGATTTTATATAATAATCTCTTAAAATGAAAAATGGCAACATATTACCCATTATACCCAATATAAAAAATCCATAACTAACAATAACATGTTTAATAGATGAATAATTACCCATTTTTAAGATACAATCTGCAATTAAAGCACTGGAAGTAAATATGATTAATGGAACCCATGTATGACCACTTAAAAACATCACAATTCCTAAAATTAAACCCATCAAAGTAACCATTCCAAATTTAGAAACCCTAGTTATAAATAACATATATGGGATTCCACAAACCAATGCTATAATAATTGGAAGCGCTACCATTATTCCAGGTATAAAACCTAACATTCCGAAAATAAAAATTACTACAGTCAACATCACTGAAAAAATACCAACAGTGATTAAGTCTTTTATATTAAATCTTTCACTCATTAAAATTCCTCCGAAGTTTTTGTTAAATATTGAATAATGAAGAATGTTTAAATTTCCCATTCTCCACTTAATTTTTGTAAATCCACCATCTTTTTAAATAATCCGTCATTAGCTATTAACTCATCAGGTGTTCCTTGTTCAGCGATTTTACCATCATCCAAAACAACGATTTTATCTGCATTTGCAATAGTACGCATTCTATGAGCGATAATCATGACTGTTTTATTTTTAATTAAAGTGGATAAAGCTTTTTGAATTTTTGTTTCGTTTTCTACATCTAAAAAGGATGTAGCTTCATCTAAAAGGATAACATCAGCATCTTTAAGTAAAGCTCTTGCAATAGAAATTCTTTGTCTTTGACCACCAGACAATAACTCGCCATTTTCACCAATGACCGTATTATAACCCTCTGGAAGTTTTTGAACAAATTCATCACATTCTGCAAGTTTAGCTACTTCAATTACCTCTTCGTCAGTTGCATCTTTTCGGCCAACACGTATGTTTTCTAAAATAGAATCATTAAATAATACAACATCCTGGAAAACGATTGAAAAGTTTTCTAGAAGTTTTTCGGAATCTAATTTAGATAAATCCTGACCTCCAAGAGATACTGTACCAGAAACTGGATCCCAGAATCTCGCAGATAATTTAGATAGAGTACTTTTACCTCCACCAGAAGGTCCTACAAGTGCAGTTACTTCACCTTGATGAGCTGTGAAATTAATATCAGTTAAAACGTCTTTTAAATTGTCATAATTAAAATTAACCTCATTAAATTCAATATCATAACCATCTAATGAATAGTCAATCAATCCGCCTTCAATAACTTGGCGTTCAATTTCCTTACTTCTATCAATTTTATTATCCATAATCAATATTTCAGCTAAAAATAGTAATCCATTTTCAACTGGATTATATATTGATGCAGCAGCAATTAAAAAGATTAAAAGTGTATAAATTGAAATCTGACCATTCATTATCAAATATGAACCTACAAAAATTACTGAAATAATTCCTAATTTTAAAACAATATTTCCAGTAATAACTCCTACAGATGACATCAATTCTGATTTAATTCTTGACTTCTCAATATTAGATGTGATTCTAACTAGTTTAGAATAATAATCATTTTCATAATTATATGATTTTAAATCACGAATTGAATCTATACATTCTTGCATAGAATCTCCACATTCAAGTAAATCAGCCATTACAATATTGGAACCTTTTTTAATTATTTTTCTTGAAATAAATAATATTAAAAATGCAACTGGAACCACCCATAAAAGTGCAATGCCTAATCTCCAATCAAAGATCAATAAACCAATTGCAACAAATATTAATGAAACAATAGAACCAATCAATTGTGGAATTGCATGTGAAAAAACATGCTCTAAATCAGTACAATCATTCATAATTGTTGATGTTAAATCTGCTAAGTCTCTTCTTTCAAAAAAGGATAACGGCAGCTTCCTTAAATTTTCACCAAGATTGATTCTTCTATTTTCACTTTCAATATAGGTAGTATTATATACAAAATGATATTGTTTCCATGAAAGTGCAAATATGATTCCTAAAACAATTAAAATTGCTACAATAAACATCCCCAAGTTAGGATCAATTATCTCACCACCAATTAACGGATTAATCCATATGTAAAGTAATGCTGCATATAATCCTACTGGAAACATGAATGAAATGTTCTGAAGTGATGTGTATATTATTCCTTTAATTAAATTATCAGCACCTTTTTTAGTTAGTCCAAATCTTTCAATAAAATATTCGGATAACATTTAAATCACCTCACTTTTAACTTTCCATTGAATAGAGCGATTAAATTCATCCCACATTCTTGAATACAATCCTTCATTTTCAACTAAATCATCATGATTACCTTCTTCTACAATCCTTCCATTATCAATTACAAATATCTTATCTACATTTTTAATAGTAGATAATCTATGTGCAATCATAATAACAGTTTTATCTTTTGTAATTTCTGAAATTGCTTTTTGAATCATGTATTCATTTTCAGGATCAGACAATGCAGTTGCTTCATCTAAAATAATTATTGGAGCATCTTTAAGTATTGCTCTTGCAAGAGCTATTCTTTGTTGTTGACCTCCTGAAAGATAGGTTCCTTCACTTCCGATTATAGTATCAATTCCTTCAGGAAGATCATCTATAATATCATCACATTGTGCAAGGCTTAAAGCTCTTCTAACCTCTTCTCTTGAAGCACCTTTGCGACCAATTGCTACATTTTTGTAAATTGAATCTTTAAATAAAGTGGTATTTTGGAATACAAAGGAAATATTTTCCATTAACTCTTTTATGGAAATATCCTTTACATCAACATCCCCTATTTTAATGGAACCCTGATTTACATCCCAAAATCTTGGAATTAAAGAAGCGATTGTAGTTTTACCTCCACCAGAAGGTCCGACCAATGCAATTGAATCATTTTCATTGATTTTTAAATTAATATCATTTAAGATGTGCTCATCTGAATCAGTATTTTCATAATCAAATACAACCCCTTCAAACTCTATTGAATTATTTTTAGGTTTTTGAGGATTTGAAGATTCAACTAACGGTTCTTCATTTAAAATTTCCTCAATACTGTCAAGGGCATGAGATGCAAGCATCCAATCCTGTGAAACCATCATAATTTTATTCATCATTACTGCACACATTGGTGTAAATATTACATAAAATATAAAATTAGATAAGAATTTTATATCAATAAGGGATCCGGCAAGTAATATTCCTGCTGGAATCAACAGCGCAAAAAATCCGTTAATAGATACAGTGAATGCAGTCATTGGAAGTTGAGTTGACAAAGCATAATTTGCTGAAAATCTTCCATAATTCCTAATTGCATCAATGAAATTTTTAAATGAAAAAACAGTTTGTTGAAATGCTTTTGTAACAGGTATTCCCCTTACATATTCAACTGCTTCAGCATTCATTTTTTCCAAGTATATTTGATATTGAATCATTAAATTTTGTGATTCACCTGAAAACATTGGATACATCAATATAAAACACAATATAATTGGAATAAGACAAATTAAACCTAATAACCAATCGAAACTAAATAATAATATTAAAAATACTATTGGAGTTACAACTGCCCCCACAAAATCAAATATCTTATGAGCAAGGAATCCTTCAGTTTTTGAAGTACTGAAATCAATGACTTTTCTCAAACCACCACTTGTATGATTTGAAAAGTATCCTAAAGGCAGGGTGAGCAAATGGTTCATGGCTGCATTTTTCATATTTTTTTCGTTTCTAAAAGCTGACAGGTGAGTGCACATCAAACCAACGAAATTAATTAAAATCCCCAAAAATGCATAGAGAAATGCTTTAAATGCATATTCCCCTAAGTTTTGTGCTTGAGAAAAATTTGGAGCCACCATCAATATCTCATTAACAACATCCCAAATATATACAAAAGGAATTAACAAAAATATTGCACTTATAGCTGATAATACACAACCTAAAATGGTTAAATATTTATAATTTCCAGAATAATTCAGTAATCGGATAAATTTATTTTTATTTTGAGCGTTTGGCATAAATATCTCCTTAAACTCTAATTTAGGTTTGCCTAAAAATTTAAAATAGTCTGAAAAGACAACCCATTTAAAATAAATTAAAAATCTAATAAAAGAGAAACTTTAGCTATTTTTTAAAACATAACTTAAACAAACCTATTTTCATTTATAAAGTTAATATTAAAAAGTATATAAATATATTTGAACTAAAAAGACATAAAATATACCAAAAGGACAATATTAAATTTTGTAGTCCCTTGGTGTGCAACCAACATACTCTTTAAAAGCCTGGCTAAATTTTGAAGGAGAAGCATATCCAACCATTTTTGATATTTCACTAATAGAATAATCCCCTTCTTCAATTAATTTGCAAGCATAATCAAGTTTATACTCTTTTCTCCATTTAAAAATAGGTTTTCCATAAACTTCCTTAAAACAATTCTTAATAGAAGTTTTACTAATACCATACTTCTTAGCAAGCTCTTCAATGGTGATTTTACTTTCTAAATCATTAATCAAATCATTATGAACATGATTAATTATATCTGCTTGTTTTTTGGATAATGAAATGGATTCATCCTTTGAAAAATCAGTTATTGAGAAAAATAATAATAATTCACAACATTTTAATTTATAATAAGAATCTTTAATTCTTTCATCAACATTGTATAATTCACCAATTACATGATCTATTTTATCATTAGATCTAGCTAGCATATACCCCTGAGAAGAATATAAACTTTCATATAATCCAATCAAATCAAAATCCGGGATATATTCCTTAATATAATCATTAGCAATATCTACATCAATGAAAATCTCCAAACCTTTATAATAGTTTAATGGAAAATCAGAAATAGATTTAGTTAAATTGTAAACGCTAACGCATAAATCTCCTTTTCCAAAATAAACCGTTTTATCATCAGCAACTTCATATGAATATCTGCCTTCCAAGCAATGATTAATTTCCAATAATCGATTATTAACTTTTTCTTCAATAAATAAATCATTTATATTCTCGACATATACATCAATATAAGAAATTACAATTCCTGGAAAAATTGAATATGTCACCAGTTCACCGTATTCAGAATTATTTCCCAGCTCAAATGTCTTTTTTAATCCTTCATCAACAATATTAAAATCAGAAATTACAACTTTGCCAAACAGTTTATAGAGATTTTCATTCATAATATTAACTATATAATCAATACATATAAAACATTTCAAAATTATAAATAATAATATAATAAAATATTACAGGAAAATCCAAATGTCATTTAAAAAAGATGAAATGTTAATAATGCCTGCAGTCGATATAAAAAACGGCAAATGTGTTCAGCTTGTTCAGGGAAAACCTGGAAGCGAAATGGTTGAAATAGAAAACCCCGAAGAAATTGCTCTCCATTGGCAAGATTTGGGAGCTAAAACTATACATATTATTGACCTAGATGGAACAATTGATGGAGTTGTCAACTTTCCAGTGATTAAAAAAATCTTAAAAGAAATATCAGTTCCGATTCAACTTGGCGGCGGGATCAGAAATGTTGAATATGCTAAAAAACTCTTAGATTTAGATATTGAAAGATTAATAATTGGAACAATGGGAATTCAACACCCTAAAACCATTGAAGAACTTTCAAAAGAATATGGTTCAGACAGAATTATGATTTCGCTTGACAGTAAAAACAACAAAGTGGTTATTAAAGGATGGCAAGAAAAAATTGATAAAAGCCCATCAGAATTATCTAACGAGTTTAAAGAACATGGTGCAGGCAGTATTTTATTTACAAACGTTGACGTTGAAGGATTATTAGGTGGATTTTACACTGAACCCGTAGAAGAGTTAAAAAAATCTGTAGATTTGCCAATCGTGTATTCAGGTGGAATCACCACAATAGAAGACATCAAAAAATTAAAGGAAAGTGATGTGGAAGGAATTGTAATCGGTTCTGCACTTTATAAAGATAAAATTGATTTAAGTGAAGCTTTAAAATATCAAAAGAGGATTTAAAATGAAAGTAATGGCGACCGGAACGTTCGATATACTCCACCCAGGACATGGGGTTTACTTAGAAGAGTCAAAAAAACTTGGTGGAGAAGATGCTGAGCTTTATGTTGTTGTGGCAAGAGATGCAACAGTTAAGAAAAGAAAAAGAATACCTATTGTTGGAGAGGACCAACGTTTAGAATTAATTAAAATGTTAAAGCCTGTAACTGACGCTTATCTCGGTGATGCAAATGGAGATATCTTTAAAATTGTTCGTGAAATCGACCCGGACATTATCACAGTTGGAGCTGATCAAATACATAACATTAGTAAATTACAGGAAGCAATTGATAAAAGAGGATTAAAAGCTAAAGCTATGCGAATAGAAAAATATCGCGATTGTGAACTTGACAGCAGCTGCAAAATTATTAAAAAAGTAAAAAGAACCAACTTTGAAGGTAAAATTTTAGATAATTGTGAAGATTAAGGAGATTAAGAAATGTTTAATATAGCAATAATAGGAGCAAGCGGATATACCGGTGGAGAACTTTTAAGAATGCTTTTAAACCATCCTGAAGTAGAAGTAACTGACATTACCTCAAGACAATACGATGGTGCCCCTGCACATAAAGTTCACCCACATATAAGAGATTCAGGGCTTGTATTTACAAATAAAAGTCCTAGTGATTTAGATGCAGATGTTGTATTTACTGCAACTCCTCACGGAGCATCAATGAAAATTGTACCGGAAATCTTAGAAACTGGAGCTAAAGTAGTTGATTTAAGTGGAGACTACAGATACCGTGATAGAGAAATTTATGAAAAATGGTATGGGATGGAACACACTGATAAAGAAAACAAAGGCGCTTTTGGACTTCCAGAATTATACAGGGATGAAATTAAAAAAGCGAATCTTATTGCAAATCCAGGATGTTTTCCAACTGGAGCCATTTTATCCTCATATCCATTAGTTAAAAATGATTTAGTTGAAAGAATCATTATTGATTCAAAAACTGGAGTTAGTGGAGCCGGAATAAATCCATCCAGCACAACACATTACCCAAATATTGCGGATAATGTAAATCCATACAAAATATCCTCTCACAGACACATGTCTGAGATTCAACAAGAATTACATGGATTTGATGATGTTAAAGTATCATTTACCCCTCACTTAGTACCGGTAAACCGTGGAATTCAAACTACAAGCCATAGCTTTTTAAATGAGAAAAATATAGATATTACACCAGAAGAAATAAGAAAACTTTACGAGAAAGAATACGGTGAAGAATTCTTCATTAAACTTATGGACGAAGGAGAAATCCCGCACCTAAGTTCTGTACGCGGATCTAACTTCGTACATATTGGAGGATTTGAAATTGATGAAACTGGAAGAATAATAATGTTATCATGTATTGACAATCTCGTTAAAGGAGCATCGGGTCAAGCTATTCAAAACATGAACATTATACTTGGAATTGATGAAACCTTAGGATTAACACACTTTGGTCTTCATCCTTAAATTCGAAGGAGGTTGAATATGAAAAGAGTTATAATCTATTATTCACAAGGTGGAACAACAGATTTGATTGCAAAAACATTAGCTAAACATTTAAATGCAGATTTAATAAGAATTTATGATTTAAAAAATCGTGAAGGATTAAGAAATAAATTGATTTCATCAATTAATGCATTTAGAGAAACAAAAACCGAAATTATTCCTGCTCAAGTTGATTTAAGAGATTATGACACAATATATTTCGGAACACCTACCTGGTCAAGAAATCCCACCCCTGCAATATTAACTATAGTCGACAGATGCGACCTAAGAACAAAAGATGTTATTTTATTTGCTACAATGGACAATCGTGGAAATTCAAACATTGAAAGACTTGAAGAAAAAGTTAAATTGCGAGGAGGAAGAGTTATTGAAAGCTTTAGTATCCAAACTAAAGACAAAAGTCCTGAAAAATTAGTTAATGATGCTGAAGCAATGATCGAAATTAAAGATTTAAAAATGTATTAGGTGCAAACATGAAAAAATCAGAATTGAAAATTAAAGCTATTGAAAATGGCACTGTAATTGATCACATTAGTGCTAATAAAGCACTACACATCATTAAAATATTAGGATTACCAGATTCTGAAACTAAAAATGTTACAGTAGCTATGAATGTTTATTCTGGAGAAATTGGTAGGAAAGATATTGTAAAAATTGAAAATAGAGAATTAGACCCTAAAGAACTTAATCAAGTAGCTTTAATTGCGCCTAAAGCAACTATTAACATTATCAGAGATTATAAACCAATTAAAAAAGATAAAATTGTTCTCCCAGATAAAATTTCCTCAATAATCAAATGTACCAATCCAAAATGTATCACAAATTACGAGAATGAACCAATTATACCCTATTTTAATGTAATCAACAAATACCCTCCTGTTGTTAGGTGCCATTATTGTGAAAAATTAATAAAAACAGAAGCTATTGATAAGCAATTTGAATAATGTTTATCTTATATGATCTGCTAGTCTTTTTGATAAGGCAAGTATTGTCAATATCAGTGGTTTTCCAGGAGATATTGGCAGTACACTTGCATCACAAACAAATAAATTAGAAATTTTTGTTTCCAAATTCCCATCCACTATTTTCCCTATTTTTGCAGTTCCACCAGGATGTGCTCCTCTATAAACTGTTGAACCGATAGTTTTTGGGTCAACACCTGCTTTTTGTAAGATAAACCCTGCAGTAGCAACTCCTTCAGCTAAATATCTAATATCATTTATAGTATTAATCTTAACAACATCTCCAGCATCATCCACATAACCTTTACACTCATCAGATGTTTTTACCATGATACTTAATATATCCCTATCAGTTACGGAATCATCATCAATATTTCCACGAATAAATGAGGAAAAGTGAGGCGACAATACAAAATTTCTACCAATTACAAAACCTGCCATTTGTACTTCACTATTAAAATTAATATCTTTTATGTATCCTCCAACACTTACAAACGGATCAAAGAATATTTCACGACCAGCATCTTTTATACCCGAATTTCTTAAAATTAATGTGGAACTAATAGCGCCAGCAGATAATACTACTTTATCTGCTTCAATAATTTCTTCATTAGCATCTTTAATATATTTTACACCACAAACTTGATTATTTTCATTAATAATTTCAATTACTTCAGCATCACATATTAATCTAGCTCCAGCATCGACTGCTTCATCAATAAAGTCTTTTCCAGACCATTTTGCATCTACTGGACATCCCAATGCACATTTTCCACATTGAATGCACTCATCTTCTCTAATTGATTTAGGCATTTTTAGTGTTTCAAGCCCCATTTCTCTTCCGGCATCTAGAAACGCCTGAGTTCCCCTACCAATATGAGAATCATCAAGTTGATGAACATCAATTAAATCCTCAACATACTTATATTCATCTGTTAAATCAATACCATATTCATGTAATTCACTATCCAATGCCCTTACCATATTGGACATTGAAACAATAGTTGCACCACCAATGCAAGTGGCTGTTAGCAAATCTATATCATTAGAATATTTATCATAATAGTCAAATGCATCTTTTGAATTTATATAAGGTCCTTTTTCTAAAATAGTTACTGAAACACCGTTTTTTGCAAGTTCACGAGCTATTAGAGCCCCTCCCGCTCCAGTACCTATAACTACAAACATTCAATCACCAAAATATTTCATTAACAATGGTTATATAAACTTTGATCTATAAAAAAATTATGTTTTATCAGTTAAAATATATTAATACAACAAAATAAATATTTATATGGTGAAATTATGAAAAATGAAATTTTAATTGCAGTTTTAATTTTAATTTTCACAATAGGAATTGTATCTGGAGAAGATATAAATATAAATTCTATAAAGGCACCTGATTCATACAAAACAATAGATGATGACACACTTGAATCTCCCCTTACTAATTTACACATTGATATAGACGATTTTGAATTAGAATCAGATGATAACGATACCGACGATAAATGGTATAAAAACAATACAAATTGTAATTATACTGTAGTTAATGGAACTATCCACAATACATTTAATTTCACAGATGAAATAAATCAAAGGTATGGTTGTGTTGAATTAATTAAAATTAACGGAATACCAACTACTATCACTGTTTGGGGAGTTGAAGGGACTCCTGATAAAATCATCAGCAATGCCAGTGAATGTCTTGAAAAAGTAAATGAATTAAACAGCTTTGAACCCATCGATCCTTCAAGTTACAAATAATATTAAATTATTATTGAGTCGGTCCAATAAATAATTTTTTCTAATTTTTTTATTTTTTTTATTAAAGAGTGTCCGCCAAAACTCAAAAATTAATTTTTGACAAATACAAATAATGCTTCAATTGTAAAAAATAAAGAAAATGTTGCCTAGATGAATTTGCTTTTGGCGGACACCCAGTTAAAAATAAAAAAATGCAGCTATTAGATAAGAAAAATTAAATTTTTATGCAATATAATCAAAGCGTATAGTATAATTGAACAAAAATACTGATAATTAATTTGACAGACCTAAATCATATATCTTTATTTATAAATACTAACAAAATTATTAGCATATGCTAGGAGGTATTAAAATGAAGAAGAGATATATTTTGTTCTTGTTATCAATATTTTTGATGGCTATAATTGTATTAGGTTCAGCTTCTGCATTTGACTTTGGTTCTTTATTTGGTGGAGATAATTCTTCAGAAGCTCAAAATGTTACTATTGATGGTGTTGATTTTCAAATTCCCGCAGGTTATACTGAAAATGAAAAATTAGCAATAAACAATCAAACTAACAGCAGTGCCGGCATTACATACACATCAAATGGAAAAACTTTTACAAATGATGATAATGATGTTATTTCCATTATTGTAGCTTTGTATGATGGACAAAAAGTTGATGATGAGTTTGCAGGATATTTAGGTGGAAATAAAACTACATACAATGGTCAAACTGGTTATTTGCTTGAAAATTCAAACATTTACATGTTTAATTATGCAAGGGATGGAAAATTAGTTATAATTACATCTACTGACGGTTCTATTTTTAAAGATGTAGTAATTTAATCTGTTTAATTTTTATCTAATGTTGCTCATTAGATATTATTTTTTTTATTTTTTTAGTATTTCAAAAATACGATTTAAATTTATTGTTTATGCATATAACTTAAATTTTAGTTAAAATAACTTATACATAACTAACATGTGATTTAATGTCTTTGATAATTTGGTGATTAATGTATAAATGAAAAAAATAAAAATGTGAGAATAAAAGTTATTCCTCTTTATTATCTTTAAATAGTTCAGCTATGCCTGCAACTGAAGATAAAACACCACTTGATTCAAATGGTAAAAATACTTTTGAAGCTTTTCCATTAGCAATCTTTTCTAAAGATTCCAAGTATTTGATAGCTATAAGGCCATCATCAGGATTTCCTTCATGAATTGCAGCATATACTTTTTCAATAGCTAGAGATTCACCTTCTGCTCTTAAAATTGAAGCTTGTTTATCTGCTTCAGCCATTTTTTTAATAGATTCTGCTTTACCTTCTGCTTCTAAAATAGCGGCTTGTTTATCTCCTTCAGATTTTTTAATTTCGGACTGTTTGTAACCTTCAGCTTCGAGAATTGATGCTCTTTTCATTCTTTCTGCTTTCATTTGTTTACTCATTGCTTCTACAATGTCTTGTGGAGGTTCGATTTTTTGTATTTCTACACGTACTACTTTACTTCCCCATTTATCTGTAGCTTCATCTAATACATCACGTAATTCCGCATTAATCATTTCACGGGAAGTTAATGTTTCATCGAGTTCTAAATCTCCGATTATGTTTCTTAAATTTGTTTGTGCAAGTTTTGTAATAGCTTGGTAAAAATTAACTACATTATATTTGGCATTAAATGCATCTACAACTTCATAAAAAATTACACAATCAACAACAACTACTGTATTGTCCTTTGTAATTACTTCCTGAGGAGGAACATCAACTACTTGTTCCCTTAAATCTACCTTTTCTAAATTTTCAAAAAATGGAATTAATACAACCACACCACTTGAAACTGTTCTATTATATTTTCCAAGTCTTTCAACAACACCTTTTTCATAGGGTCTGA